>NZ_JBHMAA010000061.1:0-9944 GCF_042429745.1 Neorhizobium puerariae
GCCCTGCATCGTTCGCGACAATGCAGGATGCGCTGAAACCAACCTCGTCATCCATCTCTCCTCGTTGGGAAACGAGGGCGCAGTTCTTCATTTCGTCAGGGGGTCAGTTTCTCACTTCGCCTGACATTTACCAAGGGGTGGTCGATGAAAGGATCGATGCGGCAATTCTTGTTAAGCCGCCGTTCGACATTCCAAAGACTTTGGAATGGCACAAGGTCCGCTCCGAACGGTTTGTTCTGCTCGCGCCCATAGAGTGTCCGATCGCCCCGTCGGCAGGCTTCTGCAGGAGCAGCCTTTATCCGCTACGACCGGAGCAATTGGGGCGGGAGGCTGGTGGATAGCTATATCCAGAAACTCGGAATAAGTCCGAGGGAATGGCTTGAGCTGGATTCACTTGAGGCCATTGTGGTTATGGTGGATGCGGGCTTGGGCGTGTCGGTGATGCCCGACTGGAATTCAGTAATTTTTGAGCATTTGCGCGTGGCAAGATTACCCTTGAGCGGAGCTCCGCACCGAGAGATCGGCCTAATCAGACCCCGTCGCGGTGCACCTGTTCGGCTCATACGGGCGATCCTTGAGGCGCTTCAAAAATAAGAGAGGCCGAAGTTGCCTGCCGGCTTCGTGATGCGAGTTGGGCCGCATGGACCGGTCGCCATTCTCTAACATATCCTTGATGAGATAGATCCAGCCGCGCGGACTGTCGAGCTCGTTTCCGAGCTTAACCGATTGAGTCTCCCCAATAATCGCCACCGGCAATTTTCGGTTCTCCCGCCGGATGGTGCGGCGCAGCATGTATTTTACTTGACACTCACATCAAAGACAGCGATTTTTTTGCCAAACAGAAATCTATTCTGCTGTACAGAAATTGGAGGAACCGTTGAACCAGACGTTTCGCAACAGTGAAAGCCTGCCGCTCACGGGAGTAAAGGTTGTCGAATTTTCACACATGATCATGGGGCCAAGCTGCGGGATGATTCTCGCGGATCTTGGCGCTGATGTGATCAAGATCGAACCCTTTCCCCATGGGGACAATACGCGTCGCTTGAACGGTTCCGGCGCGGGCTTCTTCCCAACCTTCAACCGCAACAAGCGTAGCTTGGTACTCGACCTGAAGTCGAAGGCCGGGCACGAAGTTGCTGAGAAGCTCATCGATGGCGCCGATGTGCTTATCGAAAACTTTCGTCCTGGGGCGCTTGAAAAGCTGGGGTTTGGCTATGACCGCTTGAGCAGCTCAAACCCCGCCCTGATTTATTGCTCGCTGAAGGGCTTCCTCTCTGGCCCGTACGAACATCGTGCGGCACTGGACGAGGTCGTTCAGATGATGGGCGGGCTGGCTTACATGACGGGTCCAACAGGACGCCCTCTTCGAGCCGGCGCGTCTGTCAACGATATCATGGGCGGCATGTTTGCTGCGATTGCGATCCTTGCTTCAATTCAAGAGAGAACGAAGACAGGGAAAGGACAACTAGTCCGAAGCGCGCTCTTTGAAAACAATGTGTTTCTCGTCGCGCAACACATGCTGCAACTCGCGGTGACGGGTAAACCGGCGGCGCCCCTTCCCGAGCGAATTTCGGCTTGGGCGGTATACGATCTTTTCGATACCGGGGATGGAGAACAGATCTTCGTCGGTGTCGTGAGTGACACACAATGGGCGGCGTTCTGTAAGTCGTTCGGTCTGGAGAAATTCCATGCAAATCCGGATCTGCAGACAAACGCCAGCCGGGTTCTCCACCGAAGCGAATTCATGCCGGACATCAAGGCGATCTTTGCCAAGATGACATTGAAGGATGCACTTGCCCGATGTGAAGAGATAGGACTGCCCTTCGCTCCCATTGCTAAACCGCAAGACCTCTTCGACGATCCGCACGTCAGTCAGCCTGGCGGCACGGTCGATGTTGTGCTGCCAAACGGAACTTGCACGAAAGTGCCGACGCTTCCAATCGACTTTAACGGCGAGCGCTTAGGTCTGAGACTCGATGTCCCTCGTAGTGGCGAACACAGCACGCAGGTGCTCCGCGAGCTCGGCTATTCCGATGCGGACATTGCAACTTTGCTTGTCGAAAACGCAGTGGGTGCAGATGGAGCATCCGCAGAAGACCAACAGATCCGAAAACTCGCTTGAGGTGCTGAAACGCGTTTAGTGAAGCACGTCCAATTAGGGAAGAGGGTCACGAGGGATCGTGACGTATAGAAGTAGGGAAGAGGAACCTATGTCGATCCAGACAGCTCCTGCTGTAGAGCTTAGAAACGTGGCAGTGCGGTTTGGTTCTTTTACCGCCGTCGCGGAAATGAACCTTGAGGTAAAAAAGGCCGAATTCGTTGCAGTGGTGGGGCCGACCGGCTGTGGAAAATCGACGATCCTCAACGTGGTCACAGGTCTTCTCAAGGCTGCCCATGGGGATGTGGAGATTTTTGGGGAAAGGCTCAAAGGGCTGAACTCTCGCAGCGGCTACATGCTTCAGCAGGAAGCTATTCTTCCCTGGAAGACGGCTGAGGACAACGTCGGGCTTGGACTGGTCTTTCAAGGCTTGTCCAAAGATGAAGCCAGATTACGTGCCCGCGAGTGGATGGCCAAAGTTGGGCTCAAGGGCTTTGAAAAGCGTTATCCCCATCAACTCTCTGGGGGACAGCGTAAGCGTATTGCTATGGCTCAAACGCTTATAATGGAACCCCAAATTGTTTTGATGGATGAGCCGTTTTCTGCGTTGGACGTCCATACCCGCCGTTTGATGCACCGAATCTTGCTCGATCTTTGGCAAGCGGACAAACGCTCGCTGATCTTCATTACCCACGATCTTGAAGAGGCAATCGTTCTTGCAGATCGAGTCGTTGTCATGTCCGCCGGCCCAGGAAGCCGCATGGTAGGCGAGGTTGAAATCAATCTGCCACGTCCACGAGATGTCTCCCAACTAGCAACGACGGATGAATTTGTCAGCCTGTATCGCCGAATCTGGGACATGCTCGGCAAGGAAGTGGAGAAGAGCTATGTCAATCAGTGATACGACGACTTCCAGGAAATTAGAGTCTTCCGCTCGACATAGCGTGAAGTTGCCCTATCGGTTGAAAGTGTCCCTGGCACAAGTCTCCATCCTCGTAGGGTTTCTCGGGCTGTGGGAACTGGGTGTCCACAAACACGTCCTGGATCCTTTTTTCTTCCCGGCGCCGAGTGCGATCGTTCTGCGTGTCTGGGAATGGGTGCAAACCAGAGAACTCTGGACCGACCTGGGAATCACGCTACTGGAAACTGTGCTTTCTTTCGTGATTGGCATAACCGCAGGTACCGTCCTAGGTGTGTGGCTCGGCTTGTCGAAGTTCGCATCCGACATCTTTCAGCCCTTCATCAAGGTCTTCAATGCGATACCACGCGTCTTGCTGGCTCCAATTTTTACGATTTGGTTCGGAATTGGTTTGGCCTCGAAAGTTGCATTGGGTGTGATGATCGTGTTGTTCATTGCGTTCTTCAACACCTACCAAGGTGTGCGTGAGGTAAACCCGGTTGTCCTGGCCAATGCGCGGCTGCTCAAAGCAAGCAAGATTGCGCTGTTACGGCACGTTTATCTCCCATCCGCAACAAGCTTCATTCTGTCGTCGCTGCGCGTCTCAGTAGGCATGGCAGTACTCGGCGCCGTTGTCGCCGAATACCTCGGATCTTCCTACGGCCTCGGTAACCGTATCGGCCAAGCTGAAGGCGTTATGGACGCGACAGGTGTGTTTGCTGGCCTGGTTATTCTCTCCCTTTTCGTAGTCATCCTCGATGCACTCGTCGACCGGCTTGAAAAGCGCCTCTTAGTTTGGAGACCGACGCCACACGCAGAACACGACAACTAATCGATTACTGAGGAGGAGAAAAAATGAAATTCGATCTGTCTATGCTGGTGGGCGTGGCCTACATCGCCGCATCGCTATCAACCGTGCATGCTGCCGAACCCGAAAAGAAGGCGATTACGCTCGGAGTCGGATCAGTCATCATGAACTATATGCCCGTCGGACTGGCTGATGCCAACGGGGCCTTTAAAAAACAGGGACTCGATGTGACTATCGAGAACTTCAAAGCGGGTGGGTCCAAGGCTCTTCAGGCTTTGATCGGTGGGTCGGTTGACGTTGTTGTTGGTGCGTACGATCACACAATCCAGATGCAATCCAAGGGTAAAAACATCGAGTGCGTCGTCCAGCTCAACACCTTGCCGGGAAATTCCTTGGCCGTTCGCGCCAGTCTGGCCGACAAGGTTAATTCCGGCGCCGACCTCAAGGGTCTTAAGATCGGGATCACGACTCCAGGCTCAAGCGCAGACATGGCGGTGCGATATTATTTGCAACGCAATGGACTCCGGCCGACGGACGTCCAGATTATTGCCGTTGGGAGCGGGACGCCGGGGATGGTCGCCCTGGAGCAGGGCAATATCGACGCCCTCATTTACTGGGATCCTGTAGCTACAATTCTGCAGCAGAAAAAGGCGGTGAAAGTCCTCTTCGATGCGCGGACTCCTGAAGGGAACACGAAGGCGTTTGGCGGACCCATCTCTCCTTTTGCATGCGTCTATGCGACAAAGGATTTTATCGAGGCAAACCCGGAGACCGTCCAGAGGGTCGTAGACGCTTTTGTCGAGACCTTGCACGAGATCCATAAAAAGCCCGCCGCTGACATCGTCGATGCGTTGCCTGACACCTGGAAATTGCCAGGCCAGAGGGATCTCAATATCGCCATCATGGAAGCGTCGAAGCCTATGTTTTCGACCGATGGTTTGACGATCCCGGATAGCGTAAAAATACCCTACGGTATTGTCAGCGCTTACTCTGACGACGTCAAAAGCGCCAAGATCGACCTCAGCGAAACCTACACGAATAAGTTCGCAGACGAAGCAGCAAAGCGGCTGAAGTAGGAAATCGTCGAAGCGTCGGTGGTCACGGGCCACCGATGCAACACATGGGGTACGGGTATGTTTTTCTCAAATTTCCCAACTGTGATCAACTCTGAGGTTTTCACAACTGTGCCGGATAAGTTCCGGAAAACAGGCGTGCGTTCAAGTTGGTCAGACGCGAACAAACAGGGCATCGCTGTGGATTGCTTCATAGAGGGGCCAGCGTTTGATGCAGAGGGAAATTTATACGTCGTAGACATACCTCACGGTCGAATCTTTCGGATAGCTCCGGACCGGAATTGGAGTCTGTTGGTCGAGTACGACGGCCAACCGAATGGTCTCAAGTTCCAACAAGACGGGCGAATTCTCGTCACCGACTATCGAAAGGGACTTCTGGAGCTCGATCCTGAAACTGGGGCAATGTCTCCCGTTTTAGCACATCGTAATTCGGAGGGTTTCAAGGGTCTCAACGATCTGGCTGTTGCATCCAATGGCGACATCTATTTCACCGATCAGGGGCAGACGGGTTTGCATGACCCGTCCGGTCGCGTGTTTCGCCTTTGTCGCGATGGACGTCTGGATTGTCTGATGAGCAACTTGCCTAGCCCGAATGGCTTGGTTTTAAGCCCAGACGAGCGCGTCTTATTTGTTGCAATGACGCGCGACAATTCCGTTTGGCGCGCTCCACTTTTGCGTGACGGCTCAGTGTCGAAAGTCGGCCGGTTCTGCTCTCTGTTTGGCACAAGCGGGCCAGATGGACTAGCAATGAACGAAGAGGGCCAACTGATCGTTGCCCATGCTTCGTTGGGTCAGGTCTTTGTCTTCGCCGAAAACGGCGAATGCATTTCGCGCGTGGAAAGCTGCACGGGAAAAACATGCACGAACGTTGCCTTTGGTGGCGACCATAATCGTCAGCTCTTTATCACGGAATCCGCGTCCGGATCGATACTTCGCGCTGACATGCAGGTCGCGGGGATAAGACTCCCACGTTCATAAGGGAACGCTATGAGGCTGCAGTAGGATTGTTTTCTAGCGGCGCTGATCCTGAGCAACTTTGAACTGGCATGCATGGCGTGATGGAAACGTCGATCGATAGGAGTAGACAATGGCCCTATATCGTTTGGACACTTTAAGTCCGACCGTATCCGCCTCCGACCAAATTTGGCTGGCTCCCAACTGCACAGTCATTGGAAACGTGACAATCGAAGAAGATGTTAGCATCTGGTTCGGCGCAGTACTCAGGGGAGATGATGAGCCGATAACGATTGGCGCGGGAACGAATATCCAAGAAGGCGTCACCGGGCATGTAGATCCCGGCTATCCGCTGACCATCGGAAAAGGCTGCACCATCGGCCATCATGCTATCGTCCACGGGTGCAAGATCGGAGACAACTGCCTGATCGGCATGGGTGCTACGATCCTGAACGGGGTCGTGCTGGGCGACAATTGCCTGGTTGGAGCGAACGCGCTCGTCACTGAGGGCAAGATCTTTCCGCCGAATTCTTTGATCGTTGGTACGCCAGCGAAAGTAGTCCGGGAACTCGACGAAGCCGCGATTGAAGGCATTCGCCGTTCCGCGAAATCTTACCAAGAGCGATATCGGCGCTTTGCAGGAGGACTGCAGCCCGTCGAGTAACTCCAAATTTCTAGTCATGTTTAACCTGGGAGGAGAATGACATGGAAAAACGCAACTTCATCAAAGCTACGTTTGTAGCCGCACTTGCTTTTGCGCTTGTCGCGCTGCCGACAGCCGGCACGACGGCGGAAATCGGGCGACTCAAGCTTATTGTACCCGCCTCCGCTGGTGGCGGTTGGGATCTGACAGGAAGAACGATCGACAAGGTCCTCCGATCGACCGGCCAAGTTAGATCAATCCAGGTGGAAAACATTCCCGGCGCTGGCGGCACGGTTGCTCTTCCGCAGTTCCTTGCTCAGAAGGGGCAGGGCGACACGATGATGGTCACCGGCTTTACCATTGTGAGCGCGGCGATCACGAACCAGGCACCGAACTCGATTGCCGAGGCAACGCCGTTGGCCCGGATCTCGGGTGAAGCCCACGTTCTCGTCGTACCCGCTAATTCTCCGTTCAAGACGCTCAACGATTTCGTCGAGGCCTTGAAGCGCGATCCATCGAAGGTATCCGTCACCGGCGGCACGCCGGGCGGTTCGGACCACATTACGTTGGGACTACTTGCTAAAACAGCGGGGATCGATCCACTCCAATTGAACTGGATCGCATACGACGGTGGTGGCCAGGCTCAGACTGCCCTTCTCGGCAATCACGTTCAAGCAGGGATCAGCAACTGGAGCGAGTTCGAAGGGCAGGTTCAAGCGGGAAGATTGCGTGCGCTGGCCATCTCCGCCGAAGCGAAGCTTCCCGGCATAGATGTGCCCACCTTCAAGGAGCAGGGTCACGACGTTGTTCTTTACAACTGGCGTGGATTGTTCGCACCTCCCGGTGTCTCTGACGCTGACCGCCAAAAGTTGGAAAGTGTGATCGCGACCATGGTGAAAAGCGAAGAGTGGAAGAAGGAGATGCAGACTCGCAAGTGGGTCGACCTCTATATGCCGGCATCGGAATTCGGTCCGCAGGTGAAGAAGGAAGTCCAGGCAATCACCGAGATCATGAAGACACTCGGCTTCTCGAAAGGATAAGCGCTGATGACGGAAAGATCGGAGCGCTCATATCTTCAGCGCCCCGGTCCCCTTCTATTCGGGATCGGAGTGCTGGTTCTAAGCGCCATCAGTTTCTACGGAATTGCACAGATTCCCGTTTCGGTTTTCGGGGGACCAGTCGGTCCCAGAACTTTTCCGTTGCTGGTCACGACGGGCCTGTTTATCTGCGGTGTCTGCCTTGTCTGGGCATCGTTGCGCGGGCAGTTCGAAGTCGCCGTCTCTGAACGCCTGGATTGGTTGGCATGCCGATCGTCTCTCTGGTGGTTCTTTGGCGGTCTTGCGGCAAATCTCGTGCTCATTGCGCCGATCGGGTTCATCCTGTCTTCCGCCGCCATGTTTCCGCTTGTGGCCCGTGCCTTCGGTGACCAACGGCTAACAAGAAACGCGATTATTGGCGGGCTTTTCGCAGCACTCGTCTACTTCCCCTTTCGACTCGTTTTGGGCGTGAATATCGGCCTTGGCGTGTTTGGGATCGTAGGCGGCTGGGGAGGAATAGAATAATGTCGAACACATACGAGCTCCTGCTCGGAGGATTCGCGACGGCACTCCAGCCGATGAACTTGCTCTGGGCGTTCACAGGGACTTTCCTTGGAACGGCGGTCGGTGTGCTACCCGGGATAGGGCCGGGACTGACGCTCGCGCTACTTCTGCCGATAACATACAGTGTGGAGCCTTCCGCAGCCTTTATTCTGTTCGCGGGCATCTATTACGGCGCGATGTATGGCGGATCCACGACCTCGATCCTCCTCAATACTCCTGGCGAAAGTGCCACGATGGTCACCGCGCTTGAAGGTTACCAGATGGCGCGTAGCGGGCGCGCGGCCGCCGCGCTGTCGACCGCCGCGATAGGATCGTTCGTTGCGGGTACAATTGGCACGCTCGCGCTCACGATACTGAGTCCCATCGTAGCGGAAGCCGCGCTGCAGTTCGGACCACCGGAATTCTGCGGCCTGTTACTGCTGTCGTTCGCGGCCGTCTCGTCATTGATGGGGTCATCCGTTCTTAGGGGAACTACAGCACTCCTATTTGGGCTTTGGCTCGGGCTCATTGGTATCGACAATCAAACCGGCCAGCCGAGGCTGACATTCGGCTTCCTCAATCTCTCTGATGGCATCGATATGGTGCTGGTCGCCGTTGGTCTTTTCGCTATCGGTGAAGCCGTCTACCAACTCGCGCGGTGGGGCGTCGAGGCCGGCATGGTCGAGAAGGTGGATGGACAACTGTGGATGACGAAAGAGGACTGGAAGCGTTCCTGGAAGCCCTGGCTGCGCGGGACCGCGATCGGCTTTCCAATTGGCGCAATACCTGCGGGCGGCGCGGAAATTCCGACCTTCCTGTCGTACTTCACGGAGAAAAAGCTCTCGCGGCATCCGGAGGAGTTTGGAAAAGGTGCCATCGAAGGCGTGGCCGGACCTGAGGCTGCGAATAATGCGTCGACCGCAGGGGTGCTTGTACCTTTGCTGACTTTGGGGATTCCCACATCTGTGGCCGCTGCCATTATGCTGTCGGCCTTTCAGAGTTACGGGATCACCCCGGGTCCGCTCTTGTTCGAATCCCAACCTGATCTCGTATGGTCGGTCATTGCGAGCCTCTACATCGCCAACGGGATGTTGCTGGTGCTGAATCTGCCGCTCGTCGGTCTCTGGATCAAGCTACTGAAGGTGCCGCCGCCTCTGCTTTATGCCGGAATCCTGATCATGGCGACCGTCGGAACCTATGGCATCACGCGGTCGGTAGAGGACCTGGTTCTTCTATACGCGATTGGAGCCCTTGGTTTGGCGATGCGGATCTTCGACTTCCCTGTCGCGCCGGTGATCATCGGGCTCATACTTGGGCCGATCGCGGAGCAAGAGTTCCGCCGGTCGATGGCACTGAGCCATGGCGATCCCTCTATATTCTTTCATGGTTGGATATCGTCGACATTCATTTGTCTGGCGCTAGTCATCATCGCAGCTCCGGCGGTGACGAGAGTATTCGCCCTCCTTCGCAAACGCAGCGGCGGAAATTGCCAGGTAACGGACGCCTGACATTTCCCACGTGACTTAAGACCGGTTATCAACAGGTCGGCAAGTCCAAGGGCTTGCTGACCTATTTTTTGAGTAGTTCGTTGTCATGCCCAATAGCTTTCGAGAGGTCTTGCAGACAGACTTTCCTCCGTAGCGTGTGACGTAATGGTCCGATTGGACTGACGGCAGCGCGGACCCCAGCGTGACGGGTCTAGATTCCGGGCGGACTCGCTTTAAATGAAGTGATTGCTGTCCAGCCCCCCAAATTCCCTGCATGTTGTCAATCGGCGCGGAATGTTGACGCCTTATCGGCGTCCAATATTCACCCCCCTGTAGACGATCAGCGCTTGGCCTGCCCGGCGCTGGCCGGGGTTGCAGAGGGTAGGCCAAGTGCGGGTGATGG
>NZ_JBHMAA010000009.1:0-32571 GCF_042429745.1 Neorhizobium puerariae
GTCTGAGGGCGTGCATGCCACCCTCCGGTCAGGAGGGACACGCCACCGTTCCCACAAACCCCGTCATCGCAGAGGGACCGCAGTCGCGGGCACAAACCGCCGAACGGGGCGCCGGGAGGTGTCACCTATAAACTAACTTACGAGGCAGCTTTCAGCGCCCCGTCCGAACCTTAAACCAAGCCACGGCGTTACCGACGCGCGTGGATAGAGCCGCATGTCGAGGAAGATGCTATGTCCGAGAAGACCGTGAAAGACTGGGAAGCGCTGGCTGAAAAGGAACTGAAGGCCTCGCCGGACACACTCGTCTGGCATACGGCGGAAGGCATCGACATCAAGCCGCTCTACACGGCGGACGATCTCAAGGGCATCGATCATCTCGATTCGCTGCCGGGCTTCAGGCCTTTCGTGCGCGGGCCGCGCGCCACGATGTATGCCGGAAGGCCGTGGACGATCCGCCAATATGCGGGCTTCTCCACCGCCGAGGCGTCCAACGCCTTCTACCGCCGCAACCTTGCCGCCGGCCAGAAAGGCCTGTCGGTCGCCTTCGACCTCGCCACCCATCGCGGTTACGACAGCGATCATCCGCGCGTGGAAGGCGATGTCGGCAAGGCGGGCGTCGCGATCGATTCGGTCGAGGACATGAAGATCCTGTTCGACGGCATTCCGCTGAAGGACATGTCGGTTTCGATGACCATGAACGGCGCGGTCATCCCGATCCTCGCCTCCTTCATCGTCGCAGGCGAGGAACAGGGCTGTTCGCGCGCCGAGCTTTCGGGGACCATCCAGAACGACATCCTGAAGGAGTTCATGGTCCGCAACACCTATATCTATCCGCCCGAGCCTTCGATGCGGATCGTCGCCGACATCATCGAATACACGGCGAAGGAAATGCCGCGCTTCAATTCGATTTCCATATCCGGCTATCATATGCAGGAGGCCGGCGCGACGCTGGTGCAGGAACTGGCCTTCACGCTCGCCGACGGCCGCGAATATGTGCGCGCGGCGCTGGCGAAGGGGCTGAATGTCGACGACTTCGCCGGACGGCTGTCGTTCTTCTTTGCGATCGGCATGAATTTCTTCATGGAGGCGGCGAAGCTGCGCGCCGCGCGCCTGCTCTGGTCGCGGATCATGGAGGAGTTCCAGCCGAAGAAAGCGGCGTCGCTGATGCTGCGCACCCATTGCCAGACCTCGGGCGTCTCGCTGCAGGAGCAGGACCCTTACAACAACGTCATCCGCACGGCCTATGAAGCACTCTCGGCGGCGCTCGGCGGCACGCAGTCGCTGCACACCAACGCGTTAGACGAAGCGATGGCCCTGCCGACCGATTTCTCGGCCCGCATCGCCCGCAATACCCAGCTCATTCTCCAGCACGAGACGGGCATCACCAACGTGGTCGATCCGCTCGCCGGTTCCTATTATGTCGAAAGCCTGACGAAGGAGCTTGCCGACAAGGCCTGGGCGCTCATCGAGGAGGTGGAAGCGCTCGGCGGCATGACCAGGGCCGTGGCCGAAGGCCTGCCGAAGCGGCTGATCGAGGAGGCGGCGACGCTTCGCCAGGCCAAGGTCGACCGCGGCGAGGAGATCATCGTCGGCGTCAACAAATACCGGCTGGAAAACGAGGACGAGCTCGACATTCTCGCGATCGACAACACCGCCGTCCGCAAGGCGCAGATCAAGCGTCTGGACGAGGTGCGCCGCCGGCGTGACCCGAAAAAGGTGGAAGAGACGCTCGCCGCACTGTCCGCGGTGGCGGGAACCGGCAAGGGCAACCTTCTGGAAGCGGCCGTCGAGGCGGCCCGCGCCCGTGCGACGGTCGGCGAGATCTCCGATGCGATGCGCAAGGCCTTCGGCGATCATTCCGCCGTGCCGGAAGTGGTCGGCGATATCTATGGCCCGGCCTATGAGGGCGATCCGGAATACGGGACGCTGGTCACGCGTCTGGCCGATTACAGCAAGGCCTCCGGCAAGCCGAAGATCATGGTCGCCAAGCTCGGCCAGGACGGGCATGACCGCGGCGCCAAGGTGATTGCGTCGGCCTTCGGCGATATCGGTTTCGATGTGCTCGCCGGACCGCTCTTCCAGACACCGGATGAGGCGGCCGAACTGGCGGTGAAGGAAAAGGTGCAGGTGGTCGGCATGTCCTCGCTGGCCGCCGGCCACAAGACGCTCGCCCCGCAGCTCGTCGAAGCGCTGAAGGCGAAGGGCGCCGGACATATCGTCGTCGTGGTCGGCGGCGTCATTCCGCGCCAGGACTACGATTACCTCCTGGAGCATGGCGTCGCCGCCGTCTTCGGTCCCGGCACCAATGTCCTCGACGCCGCCAACTCGATCCTCGACATCCTCGAAGGCAAGCGGCGGAACCTGTGAGGATCACTTCGCCGCCAGCATGGCCCGGGCGCTGTCGGCGTCGGTGATCAGCGCGTTCGCGAGCCCGCTCTGCGCCACGGCATGAAGGATCTTGTGCTTGTGCGGGCCGCCGGAGGCGACGATGCGGCAATCGATCTGGCGGAAATCCGTAAGCTCCGGGGAGAGGACCTGACGGTTCAGCGGATGGTCGATCTCCTCGCCGGAAATATCGAGATAGCGGCCCATCAGGTCGCCCACGGCGCCGGCTTTCTGCAGGATGGTTTCGTCCATGCCCTCCGGAAGGCCGTAGCGCACCTGCAGCGACTGCTGCGACACGTCGCCGACGCTCAGATACGCGACGTCCACCTCGCAGATTTGCCGGAAGGTCTTCTGGAAGACCGCCTGCGAGATGATCGCGTCGCGCGATTCTGCGCTTTCCGCATAGATCGGCGCGGCGAAATAGCGGCACTGGGCGTTCAGCACCTGTGCGAAGCCGCGAACGATCTCGAACGTGTTGATCTCCGACCCGTGGGTCAGGCCGCCCATCATCGAGCGCACCTTGACCTGCGGTTCGTTGAGGGTCGGCATGTGGTGGATCGTTTCGCGCAGCGTCGAGCCCCAGCCGATGCCGATGGAGGCTGGTTTCTGCGTCTGGATCAACCGCCCGAGGAAGCCGGCCGCCCCCCGCCCCAGCACCGAGTGCAGGAGGTCCGCATCGCTGGGCGTGGGAACCACGACGGCGTCCCTGAGGTCGAAGCGCCGCCGGAGCTTCGCTTCCAGCTCGACGCTTTCCGAAAGCGTCGAATCGAAGCTGATCCGCACCACTCCCGTTTCCAGTGCTTCCGACAGGATCTCGTTCACCCGCCGCCGGGTGATGTTCATCTGTTCGGCGATCTGCTGCTGCGTCAGCCCTTCCACATGGTACAGCCAGGCCGCTCGTACCATCAATTCGCGATGTTCCATATCCCAACCACCGTTTTCCCAAACGTCACATCGATGTAACATATGTAACGTAACCCATGCTCGTCATGGCTAACCCAGACTGATGGAGATAGCCAGAACCGAAACAGGGCGGGTCATGAGAAGGACCCGATGGAAGGACCTCAAACATGGCTTCGACATATGTGAAATCGGTTGCCCGCCTGCTGGCCGCCGGCGCGCTGCTTTTCGGCGCGCCAATGGGGGTCGCAAGCGCCTCGGCCGCGGAACGCGTCAGGATCGAATGGTGGTATGCGATTTCCGGCAAGCTGGGCGAGACCGTCCAGCAGCTCGTCTCCGACTTCAACAAGTCGCAGGACAAGTACGAGGTCGTCGGCACGTTCAAGGGCAATTACGAAGAGACGATGGCGGCCATGGTCGCTGCCTACCGCGTCAACCAGCAGCCGGCTATCCTTCAGTCGGCGGAGCGCGGCTTCATGACCATGCTGAATTCCGGCGCCATCATTCCGGTCGACCAGTTGATGGCCAAACAAGGCTACCAGATCGACTGGAACGACTTCATCAAGCCGGTCGCCGGGTTCTACATCGTCAACGGCAAGCCGGCGGCGCTGCCCTTCAATTCCTCGACCCCGGTCCTCTGGTACAATACCGACACCTTCAAGGCGGCCGGCTTCGATGCGCCGGCCGATACCTGGCAGGAGCTCGAAAAGCAGCTTTATGCCATGAAGGAAAAGAAGGTCACCGATTGCCCGATGGCGCTGCCGGGCGACTTCCAGTGGAGCCTGATCGAGAACTACTCGGCCATCAACGACCAGCCTTTCGGCACCAAGGCCAACGGTTACGGCGGCCTGGACACCGAATTCGTCTACAACAAGACCTCCGTCGTCGGTCAGGTGACGCGGCTGAAGAAGTGGGTCGATGACGGCGTGCTGAAGATCTCCGGCCAGGGCGTCGCGCCGATCAGCCTCTATACCTCCGGCACCTGCGCCACGATCATCAATTCCACCGCCAGCCATTCGGCGGTCGAGGCGGACGCTAGGTTCAAGTGGAGCGCTGCGGTCATGCCGCACGAGGAAGGCGTTCAGCCGAGGAACAGCACGATCGGCGGCGCTTCGCTCTGGGCGGTCAAGGGCAAGCCGGAAGAGGTCCAGGCCGGCGTTGCGGCCTTCTTCAACTATGTCGCCCAGCCGGCGGTGCAGGAATGGTGGAGCAAGTCGACCGGCTACGTTCCGGTCACCAATGCCGCCTATGCCAAGATGAAGCAGGAAGGTTATTTCAAGGATCACCCGACCCGCGAGATCGCCATCGAGCAGTTGTCGCGCGGCGAGCCGACCGACAATTCCCGCGGCTTCCGCTTCGGCAACCACAACCAGTCCACCGCGATCATGCTTGAGGAAATCCAGGCTGTCTGGACCGGCAAGAAGACCCCGCAGGAAGCGCTCGACAGTTCGGTCAAGCGCGGCAACGAAATCCTGCGCCAGTACGAGAAGCTCCATGCCGGCAAGTGATGCGATGAGATTGGGCGAGGGCGCGGCAACGCGCCCCCGTTTCCCGTTGCGGCGGAGCCTGGGCCTGGCTGTCGGGCCGTCGGAGGTAGGGCTGAAGGCCTCGCACTTCCCGCGGCCCTGGCTGGCTGCGGGCCTTGTCGCCCCGCAGCTTCTCATCCTGCTGTTTTTCTTCTTCATTCCCACCTGGAAGGCGTTGTCGCTTGCCTTCGTGCAGGTGGACCCGTTCGGCGGCACGACGATCTTCGTCGGCCTCGATAATTTCACCGGCCTGTTTTCGAGCCCGGAATATCGCGACAGCGCGGTGCTCACCCTCTGGTTCACCGTCGTGCAGTGCTTCGTGACGCTCTTCATCGCCGGCCTGCTGGCCTTCGCGACCGATGTCGTCATCCGCGGCCGGGCGATCTACAAGGGCGTGATCCTGCTGCCCTATGCCATCGCGCCGGCGATATCGGGCGTGCTCTGGGCCTTCCTCTTCAACCCGACGGTCGGGCCGCTCGCCCACATGCTGCATGAGCTGGGTTATGCCTGGGACCCGAACCGACGTCCTTTCGATGCGCTTCTCCTGGTCTCCGTCGCGGCGATCTGGAAACATGTCTGCTACGACTACATCTTCCTCGTGGCGGCTTTCCTCGCCGTGCCCGCCTCGGTGATGGAAGCGGGCGCCATCGACGGCGCCCGGCCGGTCCGGCGCTTCCTGACGATCACGCTGCCGATGGCCGCGCCGACGATCTTCTTCCTGATCGTCATGAATTTCGTCTATGGCCTGTTCGAGACCTTCGGCATCATCGACACGATCACCCACGGCGGTCCGGCCGGCAGCACCAATACGCTGGTCTACAAGGTCTATCAGGACGGGTTCCGCCAGCTCGATCTCGGCTCTTCCGCCGCGCAATCGGTGGTGCTGATGGCGATCGCCGTCCTCTTCACCATCCTGCAGTTCCGCGCCGTCGAGCGCAAAGTGAATTATCAGGTGTGATCATGGTCGAACGTCATGCCTGGCTCTCCGTTTTCTGCCATGTGGTGCTTCTGGTCGGTGCCGCGGCGGTCTGCATGCCGCTCTATTTCGCCTTCGTCGCCGGCTCGCTGACGGTCGGCGAAGTGCAGCAGGTGCCGTTTCCCCTGCTGCCGGGCGACCATTTCGTGGAGAACACGATCACGACCTGGAGCGAGGGGAATTTCAGCCGGCTCTACCTCAATTCCCTCGTCGTCACGGTGGGGATCGTCGTCGGCAAGCTGGCCGTCTCGATCATCGCCGGTTTTGCCGTCACCTATTTCCGGTTTCCCTTCCGCATGACGGTCTTCTGGCTGATCTTCATCTCGCTGATGCTGCCGGTCGAGGTGCGCATTATCCCGACCTACGAGGCGGTGGCGGATGCCGGCGGGCCGTTGCGCTCCTTCTTCGAGGCGATCGGCCTCACGGGCCTCCTCGCCAGCACGACCGGTTACCAGCTCGACGTGGCGCTGCAATGGAACATGGTCAACAGCTATAGCGGGCTCATCCTGCCGCTGATCGCGTCCGCGTCCGCGACCTTCCTGTTCCGCCAGTTCTTCCTGACCGTGCCGGACGAGCTTTGCGAAGCGGCGAAGCTCGATGGCGCCGGCCCGATGAAGTTCTTCCGCGACGTGCTTTTGCCGCTGTCCACCTCCAATATCGCGGCGCTGTCGATCATTCTCTTCCTCTACGGCTGGAACCAGTATCTCTGGCCGTTGCTCTTCACGACCGAGAAGCAGATGTACACGGCGATGATCGGCCTGAAGGACCTGATCCCGGTGGCCGATGCCCAGCCGGCCTGGAACCTCGCCATGGCGGCATCCTTCTTCGTGATGGCGCCGCCGGCCTTCGTCATCCTGTTCATGCAACGCTGGTTCACCAAGGGTCTGGTGGATTCCAGCAAATAACAAAAAGAGGTATTTCCCGTGACCAGTCCCATCATCGCCGGCCATCGCGGCGCCCGCAATCTCTGGGCCGAAAACAGCCTCGCCGGATTTCGCAATCTTCTCGGCCTGAAGGTCGAATGCGTGGAATTCGATGTGCATCTGAGCGCTGCCGGCGAGCTTCTTGTCATCCACGACGCCACGCTCGACCGCACGACCGAGCGCTCCGGCCGTGTCGCCGACCTTGCCGCCGGCGAATACCGCTCGGTCATCCTCAAAGGCACGGACGAACGTATTCCGACGCTTGACGAAGTGCTGGAAATCTACGCTCCGACCGGCCTCGAACTGCATGTGGAGTTGAAGGCCGATGCCGAGGGCAGGCCCTATGAAGACCTGGAGGCCAGGGCTGCCGCGGAGCTGGACCGCTTCGGCCTTGCGGACCGCTCCTTCCTGACGAGCTTCAACGGCGCTGTGCTGAAGAAGGTAGGCGAGGTGGCTCCGCATATCCGGCGGCTCTCCTCGCTCAGCCACAAATCCGTCGAGCCCAGGGGGCTGCGGCAGTCGGTCGAGATCATGCTGCAGGTGTCGGATGTGCTTGCCGTCGAAAAGGCCCTGCTTTCCGATGAATGGGACCTGCTGTCGGCGCTGATCCCGGCTGAGCGGCTGGGGGCCTGGGTTCCGAACGATCCGGACGACCTGTCCTTCTGGCTGAGGCGGCCGATTCGCCAGATCACCACCGACCGGCCCGATCTGGCCGTCAGGGTGCGCGGGGAATTGTTCGATGCCGCACATTGACCGGCGAGGCTTCCTGGTGGGCGGGCTTGCGGCGGCGGCCATCTGGCGGCCGCTCGGGCTTGCGCGCGCGGAAAACTTCAAGGCCGATCCGTTTTCCCTCGGCGTTGCCTCCGGCGCACCGCGGCCGGACAGCGTCGTGCTCTGGACGCGGCTGATCTTGGAGGGCGGATCGGCGGCGACTTCCGCCGATCCCTTCGCGCCCGCGCCGAAACCGGTCGCCGGGCCGGTCGACGTGGAATGGATGGTTGCCGAGGACGGGATGTTTTCGAAACCGGTCCGGTCGGGCCTTTTCCGCGCCGTGCCGGAATTCGCGCATTCCGTGCATGTCGAGGTGAAAGGGCTGCAGCCCGGCCGCTGGTATTTCTACCGTTTCCGTTCCGGCAACGCGACGAGCCCCGTCGGCCGCACCCGTACCGCGCCGGAAAGCGCCGATGCCTTCCGCTTCGCCTTCGCCTCCTGTCAGCAATACGAACAGGGATATTACAGCGCCTATGGCGACATGGCGGAGAAGGACCTCGACCTCGTCGTGCATCTCGGCGATTACATCTACGAGCGCAGCTACGGCGCGGAGCTGGTGCGCAGGCATGGAGCCGGCGTGCCGTCCATGCTCTACGAGTATCGGGACCGCTACGCGCTCTACAAGTCGGACCCGCGGTTGCAGGCGGCCCACGCGGCGTTTCCGTGGCTCGCGGTCTGGGACGATCACGAGGTCATCAACAATTATGCGAACGACCGTGCACCCGACGCGCCGGACCCGGCTACGTTCCTGGCCCGCCGCCGGGCGGCCTACCAGGCCTGGTTCGAGCATATGCCGGTATCGCCGGACCTTGCGGCCGGGTTCGATGCCCTGCGCATCTACGATCATTACCGTTTCGGCAGGCTGCTCGGGCTGACGCTGCTCGATACGCGGCAATACCGGTCGCCGCAGCCCGAGGGCCCGGCCGGCGACGACCGGCCGGAGCGGACCATGCTCGGCCCGGCCCAGGAGGACTGGCTCGCCAGGACGCTCGGCGCATCCGGGGAGACGTGGAACGTCATCGCCCAGCAGACGCTGCTTTCGGAGCGCGACACCAAGGCGGGACCGGAAGCCGGCTACAATCTCGACGGCTGGGACGGCTACCGGGCCGCGCGCACCCGCCTTCTCGATACCGTCCAATCCTCTTCGGTTCGAAATCCGCTCGTCATCGGCGGCGATCTGCATGCCTTCTACGCGGCTGATGTGAAGCGTGACTTCACGGACGAAAAGGCAGGGCCCATCGCTTCCGAGTTCGTCTGCGGCTCGATCACGTCCGACGCACCATCCGGGAAAAGCCTTGCCACGGCGCTTGCGGAAAATCCGCATCTGAAGTTCGCTTCGGACAGGCACGGTTATGCCATCATGCATCTGGGCGAACGGTCGGCGGGCGTGGACTTCGTCGGTATCGCCGACCGCAAGCAGCAGGACTCGCCGGCCGCCGTCTTCCAGAGTTTCGCAGTCGCCGATGGCGCAGCCGGCGTCAACCGGCTCTGACGCATCACTGAAATTGGAATCCCATGCAGATTGACCTTTTGATTTTCGATTGCGACGGCGTGCTGATCAACAGCGAGCCGATCGCCAGCCGCACGCTTGCCAAGGCGCTTCGGGACGCCGGCGCCATGATCACCACCGAGGAAGTGCTGGTCCGGTTTACCGGCAATTCGGCAGGCAATATCCGCCGCATCTGCACGGAAGAACTGGGCATCGGGGATCTGGATGCCGTATTCGAGGCATGGCATCTCGATATCTATCCCGAATTCGTCCGTTCGCTGGAACCGATGCCGGGTATCGAGCGGCTCGTGCGGTCCCTGCCGCACCGCAAATGCGTTGCCTCCAACAGCTCGACGGAGCGGTTGTCGAAAAGCCTCGGCCTGCTCGATCTCTGGCACGCCTTTGCACCCTCGGTCTTCAGCGCCGACGTGGTGGCGCGGCCGAAGCCGGCACCGGACCTCTTCCACTTCTGTGCCGAGACCTTTGCCGTCGAGCCGGGGAATTGCGTCGTGATCGACGACAGCGCCCACGGCATCGTCGGGGCAAAGGCCGCCGGCATGGCGGCGATCGGTTTCGTCGATCCCGCCGATCCGCGGCCCGGCCGCGCCCAGATCCTCGCGGAAGCCGGCGCTGGTCTCGTGGCGACGGGCGCTGAAGAGCTGGAAATGGCGCTGGCCAGTCTCGAGAGCCGGCAGGTCGTCCGGGCCTGATCGCCCGATCGACAGGCCCATCGGCCGCCGGCAGGAAACGTCAAGGCAAACATCGCGGCTGTCATCCGCCTGTAAAACTCGCGCATTAAGAAACGCCCAACAAGATTGCACGGCTGTGCAAAAAAAAGGGGGTTCCCATGGGCGAGGACGGGTTTCTGGAGTTGCGCGGCGTCGCAAGCCGCTATGGAGCCACGCAGGTTCTGGCCGATATCGACCTCTCGATCGGCAAGGGCGAATTCGTGGCGCTGCTCGGCTCCTCGGGCTGCGGCAAGACCACGCTCCTGCGGGTGCTGGCTGGTTTCATCAGTCCTTCGGCCGGCGAGGTGAAGGTACGCCACCGCGATGTGACGCACCTGCCGCCGGACAGGCGCGGCATGGCGCTGGTCTTCCAGTCCTACGCGCTCTGGCCGCATATGACGGTGGCGCAGAACATCGGTTACGGGCTGAAGCTGAAGGGCGTTGCGCGCGCCGGGATTGCCGCCCGTGTCGCCGAAATGCAGTCCCTGCTCGGCCTCGACGGGCTGGAGGGGCGAAAAACCTCGGCACTGTCGGGCGGCCAGCGCCAGCGCGTGGCGCTTGGCCGGGCGCTGGCGATAGACCCTGAAATCCTGCTGCTCGACGAGCCGCTGTCGAACCTCGATGCCCGCATTCGTCTTTCCGTCCGCCACGAGCTTCGGGCCTTGCAGAGGCGGCTGGGCATCACGGCGATCCATGTGACCCACGACCGCGAGGAGGCCATGGTCATGGCCGACCGGATCGTCATCCTGAACGCCGGAGAGATCGCCCAGCAGGGAACGCCGGAAGACGTCTACAATCGTCCGGCCTCAGCCTTCGTCGCGGCCTTCATGGGCGCCGAGAACGTGATCGCGCTCAACGGCGCGCCGGAGGGCGACCGGTTCATGCTCGCCGCAGGGGTTGCGAACGCGGCATGCGGCGTGCCGCTCTTCGGCCGTCCGCTGGTGTCAGGTCCCGTCGAGGCCCGGTTCCGCCCCGAGGCGGCGCGCCTTTGTTCCGCCGACGAGGTCGCGGCGATCGGTCCCGGCATCACCTTCCGGGGCGAGGTCGCCGCCGTCAGTTATCCCGGCGGTCACTGGCGCCACGCGGTTCGCGTCGGCGATCGCGAGATCATGGCCGATGGCGCCCGGGCTTTCGAGCCGGGCGCGAAGGTCGCCGTGCATGTGCCGGCCGATGCGCTCTTCCTCTTCAATTCGCCGGCGGCGGCGCCGGCACCCACCGTTTCCCGAACGCCGTCCGGGAAAGTTTACGCCTGACCATTTGATGAACGACTTTTCAACTCACGGAGAAGCACCCATGAAGAGAATGTCCTATGCAGCCTTCGCCGTCGCCTTCGCAGCCCTGCCGGTTCATGCCGGAGAGCTGACGGTTGCGACCGCGGGCGACCAGAACATGGTCGATTATATCAACCAGTATCTCGGCCCGCTCTTCGAGAAGACCTATCCGGGCAACACGGTCCGCGCCGTCGGCACCGGTCCCGGCGATGCCGGTTCGCAGAAGATCCTCGAGCGCTTCGACGCCCAGTCCGCCGCCAAGGCGGAAAAGTGGGATGTCGACGTCGCCGTCGTCCATGAGAAGTTCGTCGGTCCGATGGTCTCGAAGAACTACCTCGACAAATATCGCGGCGATATCGAGACCGGCAAGCTCGTCACCCGCGCCAATGCCAGGATGGCGCTCGGCACCGATGTCGACGGCTATGTCATGCCGATGTTCAACAGCCAGACGGCGATCGCCTACAATCCGGCGCTCGTTTCGAACCCGCCGAAATCCTATGCGGAGCTTGCGGAATGGGCCAAGGCGCATCCGAAGCAGTTCGGCTACAACGGCATCAAGGGTGGCGCCTCGGGCGTCAGCTTCGTCATGGGCTGGATCTATGCCTTCGGCGGCGGCGATGCCAACACGCTGATGAACGGCCCGTTCAAGGAAGAGGAAACCAGGAAGTGGGATGCGGCTTTCAAGAGCCTCGCCGACTTCACCACCAATGCGACGCTGACGCCCGGCAATGCCGGCACGCTCGATCTTCTCTCCCGCGGGGAGATCGCCATGGGTCCGGTCTGGGTGGACATGTTCTACTCCTGGCAGGCGAACGGTCAGCTTCCGCCGACGCTGAAGCTCATCCTGCCGGCTCCGGGCATGCCGGGCCAGCCGATGCACTATGTCATCCCTGAAAAGGCGGCCAGCAAGGATCTTGCGGAGAAGTTCATCGCCCTCGCCACCAGCCCGAAGGTTCAGGCCGAAGGCATCGTCAAGCGTTTCAACTGGTATCCGGGCATCGACGCCGACAAGGTGAAGACCGAACTCGACGACGCCACCTGGAACAAGCTTTTCGTGGACATCACGCCGGAAGACCTTGCCTCCAAGGGCAAGCCCTTCCCGATCGCGCCCTATAACAACGCGATCCTGGAAGCCTACGAAAAGTCCGTGAAGTAAGCGGCATTTCCCCCTTCTTCTCTCGGGGAGAAGGGGGGCTGAAGGGCCGGATGAGGGAGTGTGCGGCGGACAGCCCCCTCATCTGTCCTATCGGACATCTTCTCCCCGCTGGGGAGAAGAAATTCCACCGCCAGCCGCCGCCTCAAGTTTGAACGAACCCATGTCCAGACGACTCCTCGGCCTCGCCCTTGTCTTTCCCGCACTCGCGGTGATCGCGCTTCTTTTCATCCTGCCGCTGATCATGTCGGCGGTCGGCGCATTTCAGGTGGAAGGGGCGTTCGGCTGGGGCAATTTCACCAAGACCTTCGACCTCTATACGAAGGATATCGTCTTCACCGTCGTCATCATCGCGCTCTCGACGGTGCTGATCGGCATCGCCTCGATCACCATCGGCGGTTATCTGACGCTCGGCGAGCATCCGGTCGCCGTCGCGGTCCTGCGCTGGCTCTATCGCTGGCCGATGTTCATTCCCTTCATCGTCGTGGGACAGATCCTGCGCACCTTCCTCGCCAAGAACGGCATGATGAACAACACCCTCATCAATCTCGGTCTGCTGACCCCACTCGACGCGCAGAGTTTTCTCGACTGGCGCGGCATCGTGATCGCCTTCGTCTGGAAGCAGACGCCCTTCGTGGCGCTGCTCGTCGCCGGCGCCATGGCCTCGGTCAACCGCGACACGATCGAGGCCGCCCGCAATCTCGGCGCCTCGCGCTTGCGCGTTCTCATCGAGATCCTTGTGCCGCAGGTGGCGATGACGCTGACGGTGGGCCTCATCCTTTCCTTCGTCACCATGATGTCCGTGCTTTCGGTGCCGCTGATGATCAATGCCCAGACGCCGACCATGCTGACGGCCGACATCGCTTTCCGGGTCAATTCCTACGGCGATTACGGCGTTGCCAATGCGCTCGGCCTCATCTCGCTCGTGCTGGCTTCCTCCGTTGCTTGGATCTATCTCCGCGCCAGCCTGAAGGAGCGCGCATGACCGCTTCCGTTGTGACCGCTTCCCGCAATCCTCTTTCCGCGGATTTCCGGGCGGCCCTCTGGTGGGTGCCGCGCGGCATCGTCTTCGGGCTGATGGCCTTCTTCATCTTCGGCCCGCTCTTCAACATGCTGCTGTGGACCGTCGCGGAGAAATGGTATTTCCCTTACAGCCTGCCGTTGGAATATGGCTTCAGCTCCTGGACGAAGGTGTTCGCGCCGCGCGGCGGGGCGGTGGAATCGCTCACCAATTCGCTGGTCGTCGCACTCCTGACGGTCGTGGTGTCGCTCATCCTGGCAATTCCGGCGGGTTACGCGCTGGCGCGGCTGAAGCTGCCGCTGAGGGGGCTGATCCTGCTGGCTTTCCTCATTCCGCAGGCCTTCCCGAATCTGACCGTCTATGTCAACGTCGCGCGCATCTTCTACGAGATCGGCTTGAACGGCACGATCCCCGGCGTCGTGCTGGTGCATGTCTCGCACGGCCTTGTCTATGCGGTCTGGATCGCCACCGCCGCTTTCTCGGCGATCGATCCGGAGCTCGAACAGGCGGCGCGCAATATCGGTGCGGGTGCGATGCGCACCTTTCTGGACGTGACCTTGCCGCTTGCGGCACCCGGCCTGATGGCGAGCGCCATCTTCGTGTTCCTGGAATCGCTGGACGAATTCACCGGCAGCTATTTCGTCGGTGCGCCCGACGTGAACATGCTGCCCTTGCTGCTTTATACCGCCGGCGCCGGCGGCAATTATCAGATCGCGTCGATCACCGCCCTCCTGTTGCTCGTTCCATCGCTGGTCTTCATGGCTGTCGTCGAGCGCTTCCTGAAGGCGGATGTCCTTTCGCGCGTGGGGCATTGAGGAAAGCATGAAGGACGAAAAGAGAATGCGCTTCGTCAGCGCCGAACAGGTCGCCCGGCTCGCCGGCGTTTCCCGCTCGGCCGTCTCCCGCACCTTCACGCCCGGCGCCAGCGTCGCCCCGGCGACGCGCGAGAAGGTGCTGCACGCGGCCGAGCAGCTCGGCTACCACGTCAACGATCTGGCGCGCGGCGTTCTCGCCAACCAGAGCCGTCTGGTCGGCATCGTCGCCACCAGGCCCGAAATCGGTTTCCGCGCCCATCTGACCGCCGCGCTCACCAAGGCGCTGATCAGGCGGGGCAGCATTCCGATCCTGATCAATACGGGCCAGACGGAAGAGGAGCTGCTGGCCGCCCAGAAGATGCTGATCGGCCACCGCGCGGAGGCGACGATCATCATTTCCGGCTCGCCGCCGGCAAGTTTCTTCGATCTGGCGCAGCGCAACGGCCAGCCGCTCGTGGTGATCGGCCGTTCCGAACCGGATGCCGACCATGTCCGCGCCGGCAATTCCGAGGCCTCGCGCAATGCTGCGAACGTCTTCTTCGCCGCCGGCCGGCGCCGGCTCGCCGTGGTCGGCTCGCAGTCCGGAACGCCGAGCATCGCGGAGCGCGAAGGCGCCTTCCTTTCGGCGGCCCAGGCCCTTGGCGCGGAAGTCACGGCCGCCAGGGGGCCGGATTCCGACTATGACGGCGGCATCGCCGCCGCACGGGAACTGTTTTCGGCAGGCGAAAAGCCGGATGCGGTTTTCTGCGCCAACGACCAGATCGCTTTCGGCCTGATGGATTTCGTCCGCATCGAACTCGGCCTGCGCATTCCGGAGGATGTCGCGGTGATCGGCTTCGACGACGTGCCGGAAGCGGCATGGCTGAGCTATGGTCTCACGACCTTCCGCCAGGACCCCGCGACGATGGCGGCCCGGTCCGTCGAACTTCTGGAGCGACGGCTTGCAAGCCTGGATGCGGCGCCGGGTTACGAGCGGGTGATCCCCGAACTCGTGGTGCGCCGGAGTTTCGTGCCGGCCTGAGCAATTCCGGCAAAACGGATGGCGGCGGCTCAGGTGGCGGATAAGCTTTACGACGTCTTGCACGTCCTCCTCGGCCTTGTGCCGGGAATTTCAGCTGTTTCCATAAATCAACGTGTTGCAGGTGCCCGGGACAGGCCCGGGCATGACGAGGGAGTGATTGCCCCGTTTAGATCTTCAGCAGCTTGCGGGCGTTTTCCTTGAGGATCAGCGGCCGCACCTCGTCCTTGATGGCGATATTGGCGAAATCGGAGAGCCACCTGTCCGGTGTGATCGCCGGCCAGTCGGAGCCGAACAGCATCTTATGCTTCAGCAGCGAATTGGCGTACTGCACCAGGATCGGCGGGAAATATTTCGGCGACCAGCCGGACATGTCGATGTAGACGTTCGGCTTGTGGGTGGCGACCGAAAGAGCTTCCTCCTGCCAGGGAAAGGAAGGATGGGCGAGGATGATCGGCATGTCGGGAAAGTCGACCGCCACGTCGTCGAGATGGATCGGGTTGGAGAATTTCAGCCGCATCGCCATGCCGCCGCGAAGCCCGGCGCCGACGCCCGTCTGGCCGGTGTGGAAAAGCGTGATCGCGCCTTCCTCCTGGATTGCCTCGTAAAGCGGGTAGGCCATCCGGTCGTTCGGATAGAAGCCCTGCATGGTAGGGTGGAACTTGAAACCCTTGACGCCGAATTCGCGCACCAGCCGTCGCGCCTCGCGGGCGCCGGCCTTGCCCTTGGCCGGATCGATCGAGGCGAAGGGGATCATGATATCGCTGTTTTCGGCGGCGATCCTTGCCACTTCCTCGTTGTCGTAACGGCGGAAGCCGGTTTCCCGCTCCGCATCGACCGGAAAGATCACGCAGCCGATCCTGCGCTCGCGGTAATAGGCGGCCGTCTCCTGCACGGTCGGCAGCATGCCCTGGGCGCCGGCGGGGTTCCGGAAATACTTCGCCATTCCGGCCTGGAACTCGTCATAGCCGTCATCGCGCGGGCCGCAGCAGGGCTCCTCCGCATGGGTGTGGATGTCGATGGCGACCAGTTCGTCGATATTCAAGGCTCGCTCCTCCCGATCCTTCGATTTGTCTGCCGGCCTTCAGGTCAGGCCGACGAATTTCCGCAAGAGGACCGTCATCTGTTCACGTTCGGCGGCGGTGAGATTGGAACCGAGCGAACCCTCGAAGGCAAAGAACCAATCGCTCGCCTGCCTCACCTTCGCCACGGCTTCCGGCGTCAGGCTGATTTCCACCGCCCGGCGGTCCTCGTCCGGAATGCGGCGTGAGACGAGCCCCTGGTCCTCCAGCGAGCGGATCAGCTTCGTCATGTGAGCCCGCTTGATCCTCAGGCGCTGGCCGAGCACGCTCTGGCGAATGCCGGGATTGTGAAGGATCACCCACAGGACCGAAAATTCGCCCGGCTTCAGGTGGCGGTCGCCGAACTCCTCGAAGAAAACCTCGTAGACCTTGATCTGGGCAAGTCGCATCAGGAAGCCGAGCGCCGTACCGAGCCGGTCGAGATTCACGTCGTCGGTCGTGCGGGTCGCCATGTCCATCAGGACCATCCCCTCTTCAGGCCGAACCCGGCGTTTTCAGCCTTGCGGCACGCTTTTCGAGGAAGGCGTTCAGGCGCTCCTCCGCTTCCGGGCTGGTGGCGGTGAAGGAGGCGATGAAGGATTCCACGAAAAGCCCGTCTTCCTTCGCCATGTCCTGGATGCGCGGCAGCGCGTTGATCACGGCGTAATTGGAGATTTCCGCATTGCTCGCGGCCGCTTCGGCCAACTCATGCGCCTTCTGCCGGGCCATGCCCTTTTCGACGACGTATTGGGCGAGATTCCATCGCTCCGCCTCTTCCGCCGAGGCAACGCGGCCGGTCAGCATCATGTCGGTCATGCGGGCGACGCCCATCAGCCGGGCAGCCCGCACCGAGCCGCCGCCGCCGACGAAGATGCCGCGCTGTCCTTCCGGCAGTGCGAAGAAGGCGGATTTGTCGGCAACGCGGATATGGGTGGAAGACGCCAGTTCGAGCCCGCCGCCGACGACCGCGCCATGCAGGGCGGATATCCACGGGATCGTGCCGTGCTCGATGCCGGCAAATACCGCGTGCCAGCGGCGCGAACCGTGCACGCCCTGGATCGGCGTCTTCTTGACATGTTCGGCAAGGTCCAGCCCGGCGCAGAAATGGTCGCCGTGACCGAAGAGCACGACGGCTTTCGCTTCGCTTTCGGCGCGCGCCACCACGTCCGCGATCATTTCGATGAAGCGGTCGCTGATGGCGTTTCGCTTTTCCGGACGATTGAGGCCTATGTGGGCGACGTTGCCCCTGAGCTCATAGGTCACGAAGCTGGTTGCCGTCTGATCGGCCATTTTTACGTGCTCCTCCGGCACCGGACGCTTCCGCCGCCCGTTTTGATTTTTTTGATCGTTTACATGGAGATTGTTTCTTTGTAAACAAATTTTGGGAGGAGCCGCTACGGCTCTCGTCGGAATTCGTGGATTGACGTCTGGGAGGAGAGTCATGACCGGAAAGCCTGTCCGCAATATCAAGCTTTGGTCGCCGGTGGTTCGCTGGGAGGAAAGGCCAAACGGCGAGTTCCTCGTCTGGCGGGAGGATTCGCTCAGTCCCTATCCCGACAAGATCAACGAAAGGCTGGTCCATTGGGCGAAGAACGCCCCCGACCGGACCTGGATGGCCGATCGCGAAGGGCCGGGCGAATGGCGCAAGGTCACCTATGGTCAGGCCCTGGACCAGGTGCGGCGCATCGGCCAGTTCCTGCTCGACCTTGGGCTTTCGGCCGAGAGTCCGCTCGTCATCCTTTCCGAAAACTCCATCGATCACGCGCTGATGGCGCTCGGCGCCCAGCATGTCGGGGTCCCTTCCGCGGCGATCGCCCCGGCCTACGCCACCATATCCTCCGATTTCGGCAAGCTTGCCGAGATCGCCGCGCAGATCACGCCGGGCATGATATTTGCCGATGACGCTGCGGTCTTCCGCCGGGCGGTCGATGCGGTCTTCGGCTCCGACATTCCTTTTGTCGCCGTTCGCAACCTGCCGGAAGGCCGCCCCAACACCCATCGTCTCGACGATATCCTCAGGACCGAACCGACCGGCGCGGTCGATCGGGCTTTCGATGCGGTCGGGCCGGACACGGTCGCAAAATTCCTGTTCACCTCGGGAACAACGGGGTCTCCCAAGGCGGTGATCCAGACGCAGCGCATGCTCTGCTCCAACCAGGAAATGGTGGCCGACTGCTATGCTTACTTTCGCGACGAGCCGCCGGTCCTGGTGGACTGGTCGCCATGGAACCACACGGCCAGCGGCAACAAGTGCTTCAACCTCGTCATCTATCACGGGGGCACCTATTATATCGACCGGGGCAAGCCGACGCCGAAGCTGATCGGCCAGACGATCGCCAATCTCCGGGAGATTTCGCCGACCTGGTATTTCAACGTGCCGGCGGGCTACGAAATGCTGGTGCAGGAAATGCGCGAGGACGATGCGCTGCGGCAGAGTTTCTTCCGGAATCTCAAGATGATGATGTATGCCGGCGCCGGCATGGCGCAGCACACCTGGGACGCCTTGATCGAACTTGCGGAAATGACCGTTGGCGGCTACGTGCCGCTCGGCACCGGCCTCGGATCGACCGAGACCGCGCCCTTCTCCATCTTCTGCACCGATCCGCAGGACAAGCCGGGCAATATCGGCATCCCGGCCCAGGGGGTGACCATGAAACTGGTGCCTTTCGAGGAGAAGTACGAACTGCGCCTCAAGGGGCCCAACATCACGCCCGGTTACTGGCGGAACGAGAAGCTGACCGTGGCGGCTTTCGACGAGGAAGGTTTCTACCGGATCGGCGATGCGGTGAAATTCGCCGTCCCCGGCGATCCGGGCAGGGGTTTCTATTTTGATGGCCGCACGGCGGAGAACTTCAAGCTGCAGACCGGGACATGGGTGGCCGTCGGCATGCTGCGCGCGCAGCTCGTCAACCAGTTCGGCGGGCTGATCCGCGATGCGGTCGTCACCGGAGAGAACCGGGCCGAGCTTGGCGCGCTTGCCGTGCCTTTCCTGCCGGCGCTGCGGGAGCTCGTCCCTGGCGGAGCCGGCCTTTCGGACGAGGAGGTGGCCGCGCATCCGAAGGTCAGGGCCGCGATCTCGGACAAGCTTGCGGAACACCAGCGGCAGGCGAGCGGCTCGGCGACGCGCGTCATGCGCATCATGCTGATGACCGATCCGCTGCGTTTCGAAAAAGGCGAGGTGACCGACAAGGGATCGATCAACCAGCGTGCCGTGCTTGCGCATCGCAGCGATCTCGTCGAGGTTCTCTATGCGGATGGACCGGAAGTCATCCGGGTTGGAAAGGAGCTTGCGGCATGAGGATCGAAGGATCGAGCGCGGTCGTCACCGGCGGCGGTTCGGGGCTTGGCGAGGCGACGGCCCGGCTGCTCGCGGGGCTTGGCGCTATCGTCCACATCTTCGACCGCAATGGAGAGGCGGCTGAAAAGGTCGCCGGCGAAATCGGCGGAGTGGCGCTTTCCGGCGATGTGACCAGCGAGGCGGATGCGGCAAAGGCGCTGGATGCCGCCGCGAAGGCCGGCGATGGCCTGCGCATCCTCGTCAATTGCGCCGGCATCGGCACCGCCGGGCGTATCCTCGGCAGGCAGGGACCCATGCCGCTCGCCGATTTCGAGCGCGTGATCCGCATCAATCTGGTCGGCACGTTCAACACGATGCGGCTTGCGGCCGAGCGCATGGCCGCGGCAGGCGAGCGGGGAGACAAGGCGCGGGGCGTCATCGTCAATACCGCTTCGGTTGCCGCCTTCGAGGGGCAGGTCGGCCAGGCGGCCTATTCGGCTTCCAAGGGCGGTATCGTGTCGCTGGCATTGCCGGCGGCGCGTGAATTTTCCCGCTTCGGCATCCGCGTCAACACCGTGGCGCCCGGCATCTTCCTGACCCCGCTTCTCTATGAGCTGCCGCAGGAGGCGCAGGACAGTCTCGCGGCGGCGATCCCCTATCCTTCACGGCTTGGCGATCCGGCGGAATTTGCCGATGCGGTGCGGTTCCTGATCGAAAACCAGTATGTCAACGGCGAGGTGATCCGGCTCGATGGCGGCATCCGCATGCAGCCGCGGTGAAGGCACATGTCTTTTTCGGACCAGGCAAACCGGACACTGGAACTGCTGGCCCTGACGCCCGGCTGGCACCGGCTGAGGGAGCTCAGGCAGGATTGCGATGACGAGACGGTCACGGCGATCGTCGAGGAAGCGGCCAACTTCGCGGAAGGGGTGCTTGCCCCCCTGAATGCGGTCGGCGACCGCATCGGCGCCAGGATGGCCGATGGCCGGGTGAAGACGCCGGACGGTTTTGCGGGGGCGTTCCGGGAATATGCTGCGGCCGGCTGGCTCGGCATGGATCTGCCGGAAGCCTTCGGCGGGCAGGCGGTGCCGCTGACGCTGCATGCCGCCTGCGCGCCGCTTTTCGAGCGCGGTTGCGTCGCGCTGATGATGGCGGCGGGCTCCACCCGCGCCGCCGCGCATCTCCTGGCGGAAGCCGCGGACGAGGCGACCGCGGGCGAGTGGGTGCCGAAGCTTGCATCGGGCGAATGGGCGGCGACGATCTGCATCTCGGAACCGGAGGCGGGCTCGGATGTCGGCCGGCTGCGAACGAAGGCCGATCTGCGCGACGGCGAATGGTTCGTGACCGGCCAGAAGATCTGGATCTCCTTCGGCGACCACGACATGGCCGGGCGCATCGGTCACTGCGTGCTTGCCCGCACCAACGACCAGCCCGGCACCCGCGGCATCAGCCTTTTCCTCGTACCGGACGTCATCGATGCGAAGCCGAACGGCGTCTCGGTCGATCGCATCGAGGAGAAGATGGGCCTCCACGGCTCTCCGACCTGCGCCATGCGCTTCGAGAATGCCAGGGGCATCATGCTCGGCAAGGAGGGGCGCGGCCTGCCGCAGCTCTTCACCATGATCGAGCTGATGCGGCTCCTGACCGGCTGCCAGGGCCTCGGCATCGCGTCTGCGGCGGCCGATATCGCCGAGGACTATGCCGGGGAGCGCCGTCAGGGCGGCCGTCCGGATCGGCCGCCCGTGCCCATAGCCAGCCACCCGGATGTCGAGCGCCAGCTCCACGAAATCCGGACATCGACCGAAATCCTGCGCGCCACCATCCTTGAGCTTGCCACGTCCATGGACCTTGCCCGGATCGAGGAAGGGGCGGGGCTTGAGGATTTCACCGGCTGGATGCTGCCGCTCGTGAAGAATTTCGGTGCGGAAACGGGATTCAACGTCGCGAATGCGGCGATCCAGGTGCTCGGCGGCGTGGGTTACACGAAAGACTGGCCGCTGGAGCAATATCTGCGCGATTCCCGCATCATGACGATCTACGAAGGCACCACCGGCATGCAGGCGCTGGATTTCCTGACCCGCCGGCTCTGGCGCGACGAGGGCAGGGGCCTCAGCCTCTTCCTGGAAAAGGCGCGCGACGAGATCGACGCCTATACGGCCGAACATCCGGAAGCATCGCAGGCTGTGCTTGCCGTTCTCGACGATTTCGAGGCGCTCAGCGAAGGGATGATGGAGATGCAGGCGGACATGGACGCCGCGCTATATCGTGCCGATGCCTATATGCGCGCGGCCTGGGCAGCCGTTTCCGCCTGGCTGGCGCTGCGGATGTCCGAAATCCGCGCTGTCCGCGGTCTCGTTGCCCAATTCGCATTCCATAGCGCACGTTGCATTTGATCCCGCGGGATCGATCGTTCTCGATTCGAGAAAGGAGAGCGGCAGCTTCCGTGCATTCACCACGGCTTTTCGAATTGCTAGCTTTTCCTGGATGAACGGTATCGGGAGGAGGCCGGACGATGACGAAAAGACAGTTGCGCAGCAATTTCGAACCGGGCACGTCGCGCTGGGCGGTGCGGCGGGCGCAGTGGCGGGCGCTAGGCCTCACCGATGAGGATATGGAAAAGCCGAAGATCGCCATCGTCAACACGTCTTCGGAACTGTCGATCTGTTTCAGCCATCTCGACCAGGTGTCCGCCCGCGTGAAGGAGGCGGTGCGCGCGGCCGGCGGCATTCCTTTCGAAATCCGCACGATCGCGCCGAGCGATTTCATCATCAGCGCCGGCCGCGCCGCGACCTATATCCTGCCGAGCCGCGATCTCATCACCAACGATATCGAGGTGGCGGTCGAGGGCGCGCAGCTCGACGGCATGATCTGTCTTGCCTCCTGCGACAAGACCACGCCAGGTCAGATCATGGCGGCCGCCCGCATCGACCTGCCGACGCTGGTCGCGCTCTGCGGTTATCAGGCGAGCGGACAATACCGTAACCATCACATGGATATCGAGGAGGTCTTCCTTCACGCAGGCCACCATGCCGCCGGCAAGCTCAGCTTCGAGGAACTGAAGGAGATGAGCGAGAACGCCATCAGGAGCCCCGGCGTCTGCTCCGGCATGGGCACGGCCAATTCCATGCATTCGGTCTGCGAGGCGCTCGGCATGGCGCTCCCCGGCGGTGCGCCGGTCAGGGCGATGAGCGACAGGATGATGGACTATGTCGATCGGGCCGGAAGCCGCATCGTCGACATGGTCTGGGAGGACCTGCGCCCGAGGAAGATCCTGACGCCGGGCGCTTTCCGCAATGCCGCCGCCACCGTGCTCGCGGTATCCGGATCGATCAACACGATCAAGCATTTGCAGGCGATCGCCGTCGAGGCCGGCCTCGATGTCGACGTCTACAGGATGTTCGAGGAGCTTTCCGGCGAGGTGCCGATCCTGGCCGCCGTGCGGCCGATCGGCCCGAACTCCATCGAGGAATTCGAGGATGCCGGCGGTGCGCGCGGCATCATGAAGCGGCTGGAACCGATCATCGATCGCGAGGCCCTTACCGTCACCGGCAGGACCTGGGGCGAGGAGCTTGAAGACGTCGGGATCGCCGATCCGGAGGTCATCCGCCCGCTCGACAGGCCTTTCGCCCACAAGCCCGGCATCGTCCTGCTGCGCGGTTCCCTCGCTCCTGACGGCGCGATCGCCAAGGTGGGCCTCCGCGGCCCCGGCCGGCCGATGAGCTTCGACGGCCCGGCCCGGGTCTTCGATAATTCGCCTTCGGCCGAAGCCGCGCTGAAGGAGCGGGTGGTGAAGCCCGGCGAAGTGCTGGTCTTGCGCGGCATGGGCGTCAGGGGTGGTCCCGGCATGGGAGGAGCCTCCCGCCTTGTCTTCGCGCTCGATGGTGCCGGCCTCGGTCCGGACGTCGCGGTGGTGACGGATGGCCAGTTGAGCGGTCTCGTCAATGTCGGCCTCGTCGTCGGCGAAGTGAAGCCGGAGGCATTCACCGGCGGGCCGCTCGGCCTCGTGAAGGATGGCGACCGCATCACCATCGATGTCGACGGCCGTTCGATCGAACTGCATGTTCCGCAGGCCGAACTCGCCATCCGGCGGGAAGCCTTTGTCGAGAAGCCGCTTTCCGCGGAAAAAGGCTGGCTCAGCCTCTATGGCAGCACCGTCACTCCGCTCGAAAAAGGTGCGACGCTGGTCGCCAGATGATCGCAGTCTATGGAGCTTCCCGGGAGTTGCGGAAACGCCGAAAATATGCGCCTGATGCCGGTCTCCATTTTTTCTCGAAACGAGAAAGACCGTGAACATACTTCTGGACATAGGCGCATTCCTGGCGACCGCCCGGGCCGGCAGCTTTTCCGCCGCCGGCCGTGACCTCGGGGTCGCCACATCCGTCATCACCAAACGCGTCAAGCGGCTGGAGGAGCATCTGGATACCCAGCTTTTCGTCCGCACGACCCGGCGTCTGGCGCTGACGGTCGACGGCGAGCGGCTGAGGCCGCGCCTGCAGCTTCTGGTCGGCGAGATCGAGGACACGCTGGCGACGCCCAACCAGCAGGACGCCGGCCTCACCGGAGCCTTGCGCATCAAGGCGCCGACAACGCTCGCTTCCATGTTCTTCGGCGATATCTGCGCGGCTTTCCAGGCCGAGAATCCGCGTGTCAAGATCGAGATCGTGCTGATCGACCGCTCGGTCAATCCGCTGGAGGAAGGGTTCGATATCGCCGTCGGCGCGCTGCCGCAATCCTATGCCTATGTCATCGATCATCCGCTCTGCTCGTATCCGCGCGTGCTCTGCGCCGCCCCCGGTTATTTCGGCAGCCGGAGGCGGCCGAAGACCCCGACGGAACTCGTCGGCCACGAGTGCATCACCTTCCATACGATCGGCACGACCTGGACGTTTCAGATGGAAACGAGCGCGCTGAACGTGGAGATCACGTCGAACTTCACGGCCAACGACAGCCGCATCCTGCTTGCCGCCGCCCGCAAGGGGCTGGGGCTGGCGATCCTGCCGCGTTTCCTGGCCCAGGCGGATCTCGACAGCGGCAGGCTGGAAGAGGTGATGCCCGAATTTCCCGTCGAGGCGCTGTGGGTCAAGGCGCTCGTGCCGCGCATCAAGATGAACAAGGCCGTGGTGGCCGAGTTCATATCCTATGTGCGGAGGCGCCTGTCCGCAGGCATTCCGGATCAGGCCATTCCAGCCTTTTGAGCGCAGGCCGGGGCACGGATTGCCTCTCCGGCTTTCGCGAAACACGAAAGCTGATCGCATCACTTGCTTGGTTCAAGGGCCGGCGTCTTCGGTTACCATCTCTCCCAAATGCGCCTGGAAGGCGCGGCATTTTTCGAGGGAGGGTTTCATGACGGAAACGCTGAGCAGGGAAACACGGATCGTCCGGCGTGAAAAGGACGCGCCGTTTCGAAAGCTCAAGGCGGATATCTGCGTCGTCGGCGCCGGCATCGCCGGCATTTCCGCAGCGCTGGAAGCCGCGCGCCTCGGCCGCAAGGTGGTGATCGTCGATGGCCAGGCGGCACTCGGCGGCCAGGCCGTCAACTCGATCATCGCCACCTTCTGCGGCCTGTTTTCGAACGGCACGCACGGTTATCAGTTCACCTATGGCGTGGCCGACCGGCTGCTCGCCTATCTGGAATCCCAGGACAGGTCGATCCACTACCGCCATGGGCCGAACACGACGGTCGTCTATTACGACGAAGTGGCGCTCGGCCGCTGGATGGAGCAAAGCGTGCTGGAGGCCGGCATCGAGGTCGTGCTGGGAGCCACGATCCTCGAGGCGCATGTCGAAGGCCGGCGTATCGTCCAGACGGATTTCATGACCCGTTACGGCGGCATTTCCATTGAGGCTACCGGCTGGGTCGAGGCGAGCGGCGATGCCGCCCTTGTCTGGCAGGCGGGGTTTGTCTGCCGCCAGCCTGAAAAAGGCGGCGTTTTCGGCACCCAGATGGTGGTGCTGGAGAACATCGACGAGGCGAGGCAGCCGACCCGGTTCGAAATCGCCGACCGCATGAGGGAAAAGGCGGAAGGCTACGGCCTGCTGCGGCGCGAGGGGCTGGGCTTCACCATTCCCGGCCGCGGGATCGCCGCCATGAACATGACGCATGTGGAAACGCCGCTCGATCCGGTCGAGGCTTCGAGGAAGGCGCTCGAAGGCAAGGACCAAGCGGCGCGCGCCGTGCAGTTTCTCAAGACCGAGTTTCCGGAATGCTTCGGCAATGCCCGCATCCGCTCCTTCGGCCTGCCGGGCATCCGCCAGACACGCTGGATCGCCGGCAGCCACCATTTGACGGTCGACGAGATCCGGGCCGGCACCAAGTTCGACGACGCCGTCGTCCGCACCGCCTGGCCGATCGAGCTGCACGACCACGGCGACGGTCACCACTGGATCACTTTCGACAAGGACCACGCGCATTACATCCCGCTCGGCAGCCTCACGCCGGACGAGTGCGACAACGTCGCCGCCGCCGGTCGTTGCATCGACGCGGATTCTGCCGCCCTTTCGAGCGTTCGCGTCATGGGGCCTTGCATCGGCATGGGCATGGCGGCCGCCAATGCGCTCGATCTCGCCGGAACCGGCAGCGTCCACCAGGTCGATCTGGCGGCACTGCGCGAGCGGGTTTCCGACAATGTCGAAAAGAAGCATTATCGTTGGACGGATGAAGAGATGCGCACCGCATCGTGAGGAGGACGCGATGAAGCTGACCGATTACGAAAAAACCATGTATGACGGCGGGCACGGACGCGCCAAGGCGCGCGCCATGGACCTGCTGATGCGATATGGCGAGGCGCTCGGCGCCGAACGTCTGGTCGAGACCAACAATGTTGCAGGCGCCTTCAACGCCTCGACGCCCTCGGTGCAGCCGATTGCCGAAAAGGGCATGGAACACGTCTATTCCGAGCTGAACCTCGACAGCGACGAGGTGGTGGACGTGCCACATATGGTGGCGCATACCTGCCAGCTCATCACCGGCATCGACAACGACAATTGGGAACTGCAGGGCGTGGACAAGGCGCTCGTGGACATGCAGCGCGCCAACGAGAAATTCCTCGGCCAGCGCGGCGTCAACATGTTCGCCACCTGCACGCCCTATCAGGTGGGCAACGTGCCGGTGAAGGGGGAACACTGCGCCTGGATGGAATCGTCGGCGGTCATCTACTGCAATTCCGTGCTCGGCGCCCGCACCAATGTCGAGGGCAAGGAAAGCACCGGGGCCGCGGCGCTGACCGGCCGCATTCCCTATTGGGGCTTCCACATCACCGAAAACCGCCGCGGCACCCATCTGGTCGAACTCGATATCGATGTCGACGACATGATGGATTGGGGTCTGCTCGGCTATTACATCGGCGAGGTGATCGGCGAGGACATCCCGGTGCTGAAGGGCGCAACCCGCCAGCCGGACCTCATCAAGCTCAAGCATTTTGGCGCGGCGGCAGCCTCGTCCGGCGGCGTCGAGATGTATCACATCCCCGGCATCACGCCGGAAGCGGACACGATCGAGGAAGCCTTTGGCGGTCGCGAGATACAGGGCATTTTCCGATATGGCGCGGCGGAGCGGCGCGAAACCTATGAGAAGCTGCAGAGTGCGACCGAAAGGCAGGTCGATTTCATCATGCTCGGCTGTCCGCACAACTCCATCGACCAGTTGGCCCTGATCGCCCATCTGCTGGAGAACAGGAAAATCCATGCGGAAGTGAAGCTCTGGGTGCATACGCCGCGCGCCATCAAGCAGGTGGCCGAGCGCAACGGCTATCTCGATATCATCAAGGATGCCGGCGGCGTCGTCATGAGCGATACCTGTCCCGCCATTTCCCGCCGCCTGCCGCAGGGAACACGCGTCATCGCCACGGATTCCGCCAAGCAGGCGCATTACCTGCCGGCGATTACTGGCGTTGAGGGCTGGTTCGGCTCGGTTCGCGATTGCGTCGACGCGGCCCTGACCGGCCAGTGGAATGGGAGGGCCTGATGGATATCGCGACCGAAGCAAAACCCGAAACGATCGTGCTCAAGGGCCGCAAGGTCGTGGCCGGCCGCGCCGAGGGCGAGGCGCTGGTGACGGCCGAGACGATCTCCGGCTGGGGCGGCATCAACGAGCGCACCGGCACGGTCATCGAGCGCCGGCACGAGATGCGGGGCGTGTCCTTCGCCGGCAAGATCCTTGTCTTTCCCGGCGCCAAGGGCTCGTCCGGCTGGTCGGCCTATTTCCACATGACGCGATTGAACGGCGTCCAGCCCCAGGCGATGATCTTTACCCGGATGACGACCAAGATCGCGCTTGGCGCGGTCGTCACGCGCGTTCCGGCGATCACCGAGCTGGACCAGGACCCGCTCTCGGTGATCGAAACCGGCGACTGGGTCGTCGTCGATGCCGATGCCGGCACGGTGACCGTGACCAGAAGGCAGCCGGCCTGACGTCATTTCCCGGTGCCGCGGGCTGCGGCTGAACGTTGCCTGACGTGTTTCGCAGGGAGCACTTTTGCGTCTTGATCTCGCCGGAAAAGTCGGCGAAGCAGAAGACAGAGATGCAAACAAGGAACACCCCATGCAGCAGGCCCTCGTGCTCGAGAAAAAAGGCGTCCTCTCCTTGCGGGAAATCGATCTTCCGACCGAGGTGGGACGGGGTGACGTCAAGATCGCGATCGATACGGTCGGCGTCTGCGGCAGCGACGTCCATTATTATACCCATGGCGCCATCGGTCCCTATGTGCTGCGCGAACCCATGGTGCTCGGCCACGAGGCGGCCGGGATCGTTGTCGAAGCGGGTGCCGACGTGAAAGGCCTCAAGGTCGGCGATCGCGTCTGCATGGAGCCCGGCGTGCCGAACCTTTCCTCGCGCGCCTCCAAGCTCGGCCTCTACAATGTCGATCCCGATGTCCGCTTCTGGGCGACTCCGCCGATCCACGGCGTGCTGACCCCCTTCGTCATCCACCCGGCCGCTTTCACCTACAGGCTGCCGGACAATGTCTCCTTTGCCGAAGGCGCGATGGTCGAGCCGTTTGCCATCGGCATGCAGGCCGCCACCCGCGCCCGTATCCAGCCGGGCGATGTCGGTGCGGTGATCGGCGCGGGACCGATCGGCATCATGGTGGCGCTTGCGGCGCTCGCCGGCGGCTGCGCGCGCGTCTTCGTTTCGGATCTGAGCGCCGACAAGCTGAAGATCGCCGGCCAGTATCCGGGCATCATCCCGGTCGACGTTACCAAGCGGCCGTTTGCGGACGTGATTGCCGAAGAAACCGGCGGCTGGGGCGCGGACGTGGTGTTCGAGGCGAGCGGCAGCCCGAAGGCCTTCAAGGGCATGTTCGATCTGGTCCGCCCCGGCGGCGCCTTCGTGCTGGTCGGCCTGCCTGTCGAACCGGTTCCCTTCGATGTCGCAAGCGCGATTTCCAAGGAAGTGCGGATCGAGACGGTGTTCCGCTATGCCAACATCTTCGACCGGGCGCTGGAATTGATCGCCTCGGGCAAGGTGGACCTGAAACCCCTGATCACCGGCACGTTCGATTTCCAGGATTCGATCAAGGCCTTCGAACGAGCCGCAGCCGGACATCCGTCGGACGTCAAGCTGCAGATCAAGCTCAAGGGATAGGCGGTCTCAGGCGGCGCGGACGAACCGGCTCGCGAGCGAAGCCGGTTTGTGGAGCGGCACGCGGCGCAGCATTTCGAGCCCGAAGAGACGGGCGTTCTGCCGTGCCTTGTCGAGATTGCTGATGCGGTTCTCGTCCATGCTATAGAGCGTGCCGCCGATATCGAAGATGTCGCGGAAGGCGGCGCGTTCGATGATCGGCGTGTCGAGCACGTCGACATTGCGCTCGGCGAGCAGCATCTTGACCGTCAGCAGCGCGCGTGTCGTCACCATCGAATTGACGCGGGTCAGCACGACGGAATGGGGTACGCGGAGATTGGCCTTCTCCTCCAGGTAGCGGAGGAGTTCCAGGACGTTGGCGCCGCCCTGCGCGTCCATGGCGCAGCCCTGGATCGGGATGAGAACATGGTCGGAAAGACCGATCGCCTTCGCGAGCAGGGGCGTCTGGGCGCCCGGCAGATCCAGCACGAAATAGTCGGTCTTGTGACGGTTTTCGGAGATATGGCGCTCGAGGGATGCCTGCGTCACATAGGAAATGACGTTGAGTCTTTCGTTCGGCGGCGAGAGCTGGTGCCAGCGGGAGATCCAGTATTGCGGATCGGCATCGAGAATGGTGACGCGATAGCCTTGCTCAACGAGTTCGGTTGCGAGGAGGAGCACGGCCGTGGTCTTGCCCGCTCCGCCCTTGGTGTTGGCAAAGGTAATGACTGGCATCTGAGGTTCCTGTCCGGTTGCGAGCGGGATCGCTCTTTCACCGCACCCTCATGATGCGTTGCCCCATTCTTGCCAAACATGGTTAACGGCCTGTGAAGATCGCATGGGCAGATGTCACCGTCGGCGGTCGGCGGCGAGAATTTCCCGGGCGATCTGTTCCAGCGGCACGACCTTGTCGACGCCGCCATGGGCGATCGCTTCCTTCGGCATTCCGAAGACGACGGACGTCGCCTCGTCCTGCGCCACGGTATAGGCGCCTGCCTGGTGCATCTCGTTCATGCCGCGTGCGCCGTCGTCGCCCATGCCGGTCATGATGACGCCCATGGCATTGGCGCCGGCCGAGCGGGCGGCGGAGCGGAACAGCACGTCGACGGAAGGCCGGTGGCGGCTGACGAGCGGACCGGCCCGGACCGACACCTCGTAGCGCGCGCCGCGCCGTTCGAGCAGCATGTGCTTGTCGCCCGGCGCGATCAGCACATGGCCGCGCAGGACGGGATCGCCGTCCGCCGCTTCCTTGACCTCCACCTCGCAAAGCCCGTTGAGGCGCTTGGCGAAGGCGGCCGTGAACCTCTCCGGCATGTGCTGGACGATGACCATGCCCGGCGAATTGGCGGGCAGCGCCTCGAGAAGCTCCCGAAGCGCCTCGGTGCCGCCGGTGGAGGCGCCGACGCAGACCACCATTTCCGTCGTCTTCGCCATGGCGCCGATCCTCGGGGGCGGCAGGACCGCATCGGCGGTCAGCTTGGCCGTGGTGCTCCCCTCCGACAGGCGGGACGCACGCAGCTTGGCGACGCTGGCGCGGGCGGCGCCCTTCACGACGGTGCGAATCCGGTCGGCGGTCTCGGCAAGATGGTCGGCTGCGCCGATCTTCGGCTTCAGGATGATGTCGACCGCGCCGGCCTCCAACGCCTGCATCAGCGTTTCCGAGCCGCTTTCCGTCAGGGAGGAGCACATCACCACCGGGATGGGGTGCTGCGCCATCAGCTTGCGCAGGAAGGTGATGCCGTCCATCTGCGGCATTTCCACATCGAGCGTGATGACGTCGGGGATCTCCTCGCGGATCTTTCGCGCCGCCATGAACGGATCGTTGGCGACCGCCATGACCTCGATATCGGGGTCCGCGGAGAGAATGGTCGTCAGCATCTGACGGATGCTTGCCGAGTCGTCGATGATCAGGACACGGATCTTGCCGCCCATGGTGTCATATCCGTTTGAAGACAGTGTTTGCCACCTGCTTGACCGGCAGGTCGAAACCGGTGACGGTCTCCGAGTGGCCGATGAACAGGTAACCGCCGGGAACGAGGCAGTTGCACAGCCGCGTCAGCACATGCTGCTGGGTCGGCTTGTCGAAATAGATCAGCACGTTGCGGCAGAAGATGATGTGCATGGGGTCGCCGACCGGGTAGGCGTCGTCCATCAGGTTCAGCCGGGCGAAACCGACGCGCGAGCGGAGTTTCGGAGCGATGCGCATTTCCTGCCGCCGGCCGTCGGACGCCTGCATCACGTATTTCCGCATCATCTCGGTCGGAACGGGCTGCAGGAGGTCGCTCTGGTAGATGCCGCGCTGGGCCTTTTGCAGCACGTCGGTCGAAAGGTCGGTGGCGAGGATGAAGAAGTCCCGTTCAGGCGCATTCGCCGCCAGGAAGTCGGCGAGCACCATGCCCATGGTATAGGGTTCCGCGCCGGTGGAGCAGGCGGAACTCCAGGTGCGCAGGCGCCGGTCGCCGAAAGTCTTCACGATATCCGGAAGCGCCGTCCGGACCATGTAGTCGAAGTGCTTCGGCTCGCGGAAGAAATCGGTCTTGTTGGTGGTGACGGCGTCGATGAGGAAGATCGCTTCCGCTTCGATGCCGCCGTGCTTGAAAAGGTAGTCGCAATAGCTGTCGAAGGTCGGCAGGCCGGTGACGCGCAGACGCCGGCGAAGCCGACCCTCCAGCATGGTCAGTTTCGTATGCGGCATCTTTATGCCGCTGTAATTGTAGATATATCTCGCCAGCACGTCGAAATTGCGCTTGCTCAACCGGTCGTCGAGTGGCTGGGTCTTCACTGCCATGTTCACGCACATACCCCCGTACACATTACCTGTCCTTCACGAGGTTCGATGGCTCACGCCACCTGGGCTTGCGGACCGACATCGGCGAGTGCTGTCCCCGAATCCGAGAACAGCTTTGCAAGATCGACGATGACGACGAAGCCGCTATCCCGTCGCACGACGCCGGCGATGTAATCGGAGCGCCATCGCACTCCGATATCCGGCGCCGTCTCGATCTGGCCGTCGCGGAACGGCACCACCTCGAAAACCCGGTCGGCCACGAGGCCGAGAGCGAGCATCCGGTCGACAACCGGCACGTCGAGCACGAGAATGCGCGTGTGCGGCGTCTTGACGGTCCTGCTCATGCCGAGCCGGAGACGAAGGTCGATCACCGGCACGCCCTGGCCGCGCACGTCGCGTAGGCCCAGGAGATATTCCGGGCCATGCGGGATCTTGAACGGTTCCTCGTGGTCGAGGATCTCGCGGACCACCTCGACGGGGACCGCGAAAACCTCGTCGCCGAGGGCGAAGGTTACAAACTGAGCCTCGGAAGACGTACCTGCCATCATGCGCTCTCCCTGAAATGATCGTCATCCTCGTCGGGGCTTCCCATCGACATGTCGAGGGCGAAGCCCTTGGCGCGCGCCATCTGCGCCTTGACGGATTGGTCGCCCGGCCGCGCGGCGAACGACGGCTGCTGCGCGAGCCGCGAAACGGCGGGCTTCGCTGCGGCAGGCCGCGCCGCGACCGGTCTTGCCTTGTCCCTGGCAGCGCCCGCGCGGTCGACCTTGAAGAAGGCGATGGAGGTCTGCAGCTCCTCGGCCTGCGAAGCGAGTTCTTCCGAAGTGGCCGACATCTCTTCCGAGGCGCCGGCATTCTGCTGCGTCACCTTGTCGAGCTGCTGGATCGCCTCGTTGATCTGCGAGGCGCCGAT
>NZ_JBHMAA010000017.1:0-205666 GCF_042429745.1 Neorhizobium puerariae
TTGATCCGTTCCCACTGATCGTCTCGAAGTGCATCACAATCCATCGCTGATCTCCAAAATCAACGTTGAATCCGATTTGCTCAACTTTGGGAATCCCAATTCCCTAAATCGTCACCACGATCTAGAGGTACATGACCGGACAAGGAATTCATGCGATCTGGGAATTCATGCGATCTGGCCGGGACCGGTGGATCAGTCCAATTTCGCCAGACCGGTTCGAATGACGGACCGGAGTTCGTCGATGGGCCTCAGGGACTGCCCGTCGTCGAAATGCCAGAACGTCCATCCATTGCATGCATCAAAGCCCTGCACTTTCGCGCCAAGGCGATGAATGGAACCCGCGTCGCCGCCTGTCGAGAGCGTGCCGTCGGCGCGGACGATGGCGCTCCAGCGACGCCTCGCGTCGGTCAGCACCTGTCCGGGCCGGACAAGGCCGGCCTCGATCAGCGAGTTGAAGGCGATACGGGGCTCGGCCTTCTTGCCGGTCATGACCGTCAGCTCCGCCTTGCCGAGCGGTTCGACGGCCAGGATGCGGGCGGCGGCCGCATCGATGTAATCCTGTTCGCGCTCGATCCCGACAAAATTGCGGCCGAGGCGCTTTGCCACCGCGCCGGTGGTGCCGGAACCGAAAAAGGGGTCCAGGATCACGTCGCCGGGCCGGGTGGAAGCCATGATGACGCGGGCAAGCAGCGCCTCCGGCTTCTGGGTCGGGTGGACCTTCTTGCCCCCCTCGTCCTTGAGGCGCTCGTTGCCGGAGCAGATCGGGAAGAGCCAGTCGGAGCGCATCTGAACGTCGTCGTTCGAGGCCTTCAGCGCATCGTAATTGAAGGTATAGCCCTTGGCCTTCGCATCCCGGCTCGCCCAGATCATCGTCTCGTGGGCGTTCTGGAACCGGCGGCCCTTGAAGTTCGGCATCGGGTTCACCTTGCGCCAGACGATGTCGTTCAGGAGCCAGAAGTTGAGGTCCTGCATGATCGCGCCGACGCGGAAGATATTGTGATAGGAGCCGATGACCCAGATCGTGCCGTTCGGCTTCAGCACGCGGCGGCAGGCGAGCAGCCAGGCGCGGGTGAAGGCGTCATAGGCCCCGAACGAAGCGAACTGGTCCCATTCGTCGTCGACCGCGTCGACCAGCGACTGGTCGGGCCGGTGCAAGGTGCCGCCAAGCTGCAGATTGTATGGCGGATCGGCGAAAATCGCATCGACGGAGTGATCCGGCAGGGCTTCCAGAGAGGAGACGCAATCGCCCTTGATGATGGAATTGAGCCAGGAATCCCGACGGACCTGCTGCTTCAGGTCGGCCAGCGGAAGAACTGCTGCCATAAGACACTCGCTACGCTTTACTCAAACGAATTTACTGGCTGTTATGGTTACCCACCTTGGTTACCAAAACCTGAAAACACCGGACGATTTCGAGAATTTTTTTGAGGACCGATCCCGGACGGGAGGCGCAGTCCCCCTAGCCTGCGACCAGATCGATCTCGGCATCATCGAAGCCGAATGTCTTCATCATCGCGCGATGCTCCCCTGAACCGAGATAGGCCAGAAGCGCGTCGTCGACCGCCTGCCTGAATATCGCATCCGACTTGCGGAACGCGAACGAACCGAATGCCGGCTCCTTCTCGTCTCGACCGACGAGGACCGCCTCCAGGGGCAGGCCCCGGTTCTGCTCCAGATAGCCGCCATGCGCCCGCGCGACGCTCGCATAGGCGTCCGCCCGCCCGTCCAATACGGCGGCTGCGGCATCCGCATAGGTTTCGAAGATCAGGATGCGCTGCTCCGGCACGCCAAACCCTATGGCGGACCGGTGCTGAAACTGATCACGGATGACGGCGAGCACGCAGCCTTCCACCTGCGCGGCCGATCCGTATCCGGTGAGGCGCATGGGATTGCCCTGCCGCACCAGCAACCCGTCCGGCAAGGCCCAGATCGGCCGGCTGAAAGCGGCAAACCGCCTGCGCTCCTCCGTGCAGAAAAGGCCCGTCGTCATCCGCCATCGACCATCGTCGAGGCCGGGCAGGAGCTGCGCGAACTCGGTTTCAGCCATGACTACATCGCGGACGCCAGCCATCGCCAGGACCGTTCGCGCAAGCTCGACATCGCAGCCGGTCACGGTTCCGTCCGGCTGCCGGTAGTTGAAGGGCGGCTCGATGAGATATGCGAAATCAGCCATGGCCGTCCTATAGCACGGAAACCCCATGGATGGCGCGCCGCACCGGAAAATATCAGCCTGTCCACCCGCTTCCACGCGGGGCGGCGGGCCTTTCGAAACAGGAGGCTGTACAGGCCGGGGATCTCGGGAAGATCACACCGCATGCGCCTCGCGACTGTCCTCCGGCGCCTCGTCGCGCTCGAACATGCCGTAGTCGCGCAGCACATGGCCGATGCGCAGGCGGTAGTCGGCGAATATACCGTTGCGCCCTGCCCGCTGCGCCGCGCGGTGAGCCTCCAGATTGCGCCATTGCCGCACGGCCTCCTCGTCTCGCCAGAAGGAAAGCGAAAGAAGCTTTCCGCGCAGCGTCAGGCTTTCGAACCGTTCGATCGAGATGAACCCGTCGATCCTTTCGAGTTCCGAACGCAGTTCTCCCGCAAGGTCGAGATATTTGTGGCGCTCGCCCATATAAGGCACGACTTCGAAAATGACGGCGATCATGGTTTTACGAAAGCTCCATGGGGAACGGACATGTTCTTCAGGAAGATGCGGTCCTCCCTGAGGATGAAGCGCTCTCGCCGGGCGAAGGCGTAGTTCTCCTTCCCGAGAGGATCGTCCGCGAGCCGGGCGCGATAGGCCTCGTAGGCGGCAAGGCTCTCGATGTTGTAGACGCCGTAGGCCGTCGTCGCCGAGCCTTCGTGCGGGCCGAAATAGCCGACGAGATCGGCGCCGCAGCGCGGGATCGCCTGGCCCCAGGCGCGCGCATAATCCTCGAACTTGTCCTTCCTGAACGGATCGATCTCGTAACGGATGAAACAGGTGATCATGGCATTCTCCTTGATTGACGGGAATGTCTTGCCATGTTGCGGAACGAAGATGCTTCGGTTATGGTCGAAGTATGAAAGAAGGCCCCGACATTGCACGCATCGGCACGCTGATCGGCGATCCGGCCCGCGCCAACATGCTGACCGCGCTGATGGGCGGACAGGCGCTGACGGCGACGGAGCTGGCGCAGGCCGCCGGCGTGACGCTGCAGACGGCCAGTTCCCATCTTTCGAAGCTGGAGGACGGCGGCCTGATCGCCCAGCGCAAGCAGGGCCGGCACCGCTATTTCACCCTGGCCGACGCGGCGGCCGGCACGCTGCTTGAAAACATCATGGGTTTTGCGGCAAGCCGCGGCCATCTCCGGCACAGGCCGGGACCCAAGGACCCGGCGCTGCGCAAGGCGCGGGTCTGCTACGATCATCTGGCCGGCGACTACGGCGTGCGGATGCTCGACAGCTTCGTCCGGCGCGGTGCGCTCCGGACCGACGGCGAAAACCTGGCGATGACCGAGGCAGGCCGGACGGAACTTAACAGGATCGGCATCGACATCGCCTCGCTGGCGTCGAACCGTCGGCCGCTCTGCAAATCCTGCCTTGACTGGAGCGAGCGGCGCTCGCATCTTGCCGGCACGCTCGGCAAGGCGTTGCTTTCCCATTTTCTCGAAAAGGGCTGGGCGCGGCGCAGCGGCGAAAGCCGCGCCGTGCTGTTCACGCCCGAGGGCGAACGGAAGTTCCTGGCGCTGTTTCCTGCGGATTGAGCGCCTTTCCCAGCACCAGCGCGCCCTCGTAACCACTCCCCGCGACATGATCGCAGAGGCTGCTCCATTCGCAGCCCGAGCAGGCGCGGCGCGTCACGCCCGTGGAAAAGGCGCGGCGCAGCCTCCCGAACAGGTCCGGATCGGGCGCTATCACCGATCCTGTCCCAAGCTCGCGGCCAAGCAGGCGGGCAATGTCGGCGAGTGCGGCCGCATCGCGCGCGGCAACCGAATCACCGAGACAGTGCCCCTTCCCGTCCGGAGCCAGAGGCGCGCAGATATCGTCCGGGCCGGAGACGATCTCAATGGGCTCGCCGGCGGACAGCCGGCCGGCAAGCCGGCGGTAATTGGCGACGAAGGCCGGATTGTAGCCTTCGCCGACAAAGGTCAGCATGCAGAGAAGATGATGCGGCCGCAGCCTGACCATCACTCTGCCGCGATGCGGTTGCGGGAGGCGACCGCGGCCAGGACAGCCGCCGCCAGGCCCGATTTCAGTGCCGCGCCGAGGACGAAGGGAGCGACGCCCGCCCAGAATGCCTTTTCAGCGCCGATCAACGCCGCAAGCCATGCCCAGCCGAGTGCGAGGCAAAGAAGGTTGGCGGCCAGATGCGCCGAGACGCTCGCGACGATGCGCCGCCCGGTCCAGCCCCGCTCCGCAAGCCAGCCGGCCAAGGCGGCGATCACCGGAAAGGAAAAGAGATAACCGGCGGTCGGACCGACGAAGGACGCAGCACCGCCCGCCCCGCCAGCCAGCACCGGCGCCCCAAGGGCCGCCTCGCCGAGCCAGGCAAGCACCGTCAGGGCACCGAGCCGCCAGCCGTAAAGCGCGCCGATCATCGTCACGGCGAAGGTCTGCATGGTGATCGGCACCGGAACCATCGGCACGGAGATCCGCGACGCGATTGCCAGCGCCAGCGTGCCGGCCAGCACGAAGACGGCAAGAACGAGCGGCGAGCGGGCGGAAAGGCGCAAGGGGTCGAAACGGCCTGCGACCGCCTGTTGGGGCAAGGACATGATGTCTCCTTCTCAAATTATAGATAATTTTGACTCACGATCTATATGTGAACGTAATTTCGTGCGGAGCGCAAGCGCCCCAGAGGGAAAATATATCAGGCGGGAGGGAGGTTTCTGGTTCGAAGGGCAAATTCGGGCGCGGAAAATCACGCCATTCAGGCCATCAAAAGAAATTATCTATAATTTCAGACTGTCAACCGACGATAGCGAAGGTTTCGCGCGAAGCGTCGGCCTGGGCGCTCCGGGGGCCGCGACCGATCCACTGGACGTGCTTCTGAAGGATGGCGGCGGCTTCATCCGTCCTGCCCTGACGAAGGGCCAGCAGGATGGCGCGATGGTCGTGGTCGGTCCGCTTTTCCCAGCCGGATTGCCAGGCGGAGAACAGGAAGCGGGCGCTCGCGGCATGCAGGTCGTCGATGGAGGCAAGCAACCGGTTCATGCCGCAGGGGGTGAGGATGAGGCGATGGAACCGGCGGTTCGCCTCCTCCCAGGCGTGCACATCCGCGGCGGCATCGCCTTCACGGGTCGCCTCCTCGGCGGCCTTGAGGATGGCGGGCGTCAGGTGGCGCGCGGCATGGCGAAGCGCCAGCACTTCCAGAGCGGCCCGCATTTCCGCCACCTCACGCACCTCGGCGAGATCGAAGGACGCCACACGCACGCCGCGACGCGGCTCGCTGATCGCCAATCCCTGTGCTTCCAGCCGGCGGAACGCCTCGCGCACAGGCACATGGCTCGTGTGGAATTCTTCGGCGATATGGTCCTGGCGAAGACGCGCGCCCGGAGCGAGCTCCCCGCGCACGATGCGGTCGGCAAGCACCCGGCTGATGCGGCTGGCGATGGTGTCTTCCGGCTCCTTGCCCATGCCCGTTCCTTAGACGCCGGATGTAGGCTTGTCGAGAGCCACCCGTTCCGTTCGAGCCTGCCATGCAGCCGCATCGGTTGAGCTTTCGGCCGCGGTCGGATAAAAAGGCCCGCCTCACCCTCACACAAGGCATCCCATTCATGAGCGGTTTCGACCTCATCATTTTCGATTGCGACGGCGTGCTCGTCGATTCCGAGATCATCGCGGCGCAGGTCGAATCGAGGCTCCTGACGGAGGCCGGCTATCCGATCGGCATCGAGGAGATGGGAGAGCGTTTCGCCGGCATGACCTGGAAGAACATCCTGCTGGCGGTGGAAAAGGAAGCGAACATCCCGCTTTCCGCCTCGCTGCTCGACAAATCGGAAAAGCTGCTCGATGCGCGGCTCGCGCGCGACGTGAAGATCATCGACGGCGTGAAATTCGCGCTCGCACGGCTGACAACGCAACGCTGCATCTGCTCCAATTCGGGCAGCCAGCGGCTCGACATGATGCTCGAAAAGGTCGGCCTGAAGCCCTATTTCGCGCCGCATATCTATTCGGCCAAGGAGCTCGGGCCCGACCGGGTGAAGCCGAAGCCCGACATCTTCCTGCACGCGGCCGAACAGTTCAAGGTTTCGCCCGGCAGGGTGCTGGTGATCGAGGATTCCGTCCACGGCATCCATGGCGCCCGCGCGGCCGGCATGCGCGTCGTCGGCTTCACCGGCGCCTCGCATACCTATCCGAGCCATGCCGACCGGCTGACCGATGCCGGCGCCGAAACGGTGATCTCCCGCATGGTCGACCTGCCGGCGGTCGTCGCCGCGCTGGGCGAGTGGACCGGCGCACTCTGAGCGCCGGCGCGCCCTTACCCCCGGCGGGCGGGCTTCTTGGCGGGGCCGCCGATATCGAAACCGAGGCGTACGCGGGTGAAGCGCGAGGCGCCGCCCTGGGCGTTCGGGATCTGGACATCCGGCTTGTTGAAGATGAACTGGGTGCCGCCCGCCGGCATGTCCAGCGGGAAAGCCACCTTCTGCGAATAGATGACCTTGTCGCCGTCGACCACCTCGACCAGAACCGGCAGGGTGACCTTGCCGGGCGTGCCGGCCGGCCCCTGGACGATGCGGCCCTGGGCGACGACGTTGATGGTCAGCGTCGTTTCATTGGCGGTGCACTGGCGCGTCACGTCGTTGAAGGACGCCTGGTAGAGCAGCTTTTCCGGATTGTCCTGTCCGCCGCGAGCGTAAACCTTGTGCACGGCGTTCTGCTCCAGCATCACCACCTGCGGGCAATAGGCCTGCACGACCGGAGTTGCGGCCTGCTGCGCCGAGGCAGCCGGCGCCAATCCTTCCGGGGAGGATGACGAATTGCAGCTTGCCAGAACTGCCACGAGCGATACCGCCAGAAGACCACGCGAAATCTTGCCAAACACCGTACTCAACCCTCTTCCATCCCGATTCCGGGTCATGCCTCAAGGCGAACCGGACATATCATTTTCCGGTCTTTCACCGCCCATTTTCCTGGTCTATATCAGCGGCGCGAACAAAAATCGATTGGGGATTGAAGGTCGTGGACTACATTTCTACCCGGGGCGAAGCAGCGTCCCTCGGTTTCCGGGACGCCCTGCTTGCGGGGCTTGCGCGTGACGGCGGCCTTTATGTGCCGCGCGAATGGCCTGTCATGTCGAAGAAGGACATCCGCGCCTTGCGCGGGAAATCCTACCAGGACATCGCCTTCGAAGTGCTGAAACGCTTCGTCGATGGCGAGATTCCCGACGACAAGTTCAGGGCCATGATCGACGAAGCCTATGCCACGTTCAGGCATCCGGCCGTCGTGCCGCTGGTGCAGACGGGCCCCAACGACTTCGTCCTCGAGCTCTTCCACGGCACGACGCTCGCGTTCAAGGACGTGGCGATGCAATTGCTCGCGCGGCTGATGGACTACGTGCTTGCCGAACGCGGCGAACGCGCCACGATCGTCGGCGCGACCTCGGGCGATACGGGCGGGGCGGCAATCGACGCCTTCGCCGGCCGCGAGCGGACCGACATCTTCATCCTCTTCCCGCATGGCAAGGTCTCGCCCGTGCAGCAGCGGCAGATGACGACCTCCAATGCCGCCAATGTGCACGCGCTCGCAGTCAAGGGCAATTTCGACGACTGCCAGAACCTCGTGAAGGAAATGTTCAACGACGCCGCCTTCCGCGACCGGCTGAAGCTCTCCGGCGTCAATTCGATCAACTGGGCCCGCATCATGGCGCAGGTGGTCTACTATTTCACGGCAGCCGTTTCGCTGGGCGGACCGGACCGGAAAATCTCCTTCACGGTGCCGACCGGCAATTTCGGCGATATCTTCGCCGGCTACGTCGCCAAGAAGATGGGCCTGCCGATCGACCGGCTGGTGATCGCCACCAACGACAACGACATCCTTGCCCGGACGCTCAAGACCGGCCGCTACGAGATGCGCGGCGTCAAGGCGACCACCTCGCCTTCCATGGATATCCAGATCTCCTCGAACTTCGAGCGGCTGCTGTTCGAATCCTATGGTCGCGATGCCGCGGCCGTCCGTTCCTCCATGGCCGGCCTGAAGCAATCCGGCGCCTTCGAGATCCAGCCCGAGGCGCTGAAGGCCATCCGCCGGGAATTCCGCGCCGGACGGGCGACCGAACGCCAGGTCGCCACGACCATTCGCGAGACGCTTGCCGAAACCGGCTACCTCATCGACCCCCATACGGCGACCGGCGTTTTCGTCGCGCGAAAGAACGCCAGGGCCGCAAGCCCCATGGTGACGCTCGCCACCGCGCATCCGGCCAAATTCCCCGCTGCCGTAAAATCCGCTTGCGGAATTGATCCGGCCCTTCCATCATGGCTCGCTGATCTCATGGAAAGGGAGGAGCGCTTCGATATCTTGGAGCCTGAGCTTAAGGCCGTCGAAACCTTCATCGGCGAGCATGCCCGCGCTTGAAGCCATCGGCGGCGCCGGAAAGACGTAAAGATGAATGTAGAAATCACCCGGCTTTCCTCCGGGTTGACAGTCGTCACCGAGACCATGCCCCATCTGGAGAGCGTTGCGCTGGGTGTCTGGATCAAGTCCGGCTCGCGCAACGAGACCGGAGACGAGCACGGGATCGCCCACCTCCTCGAACACATGGCCTTCAAGGGCACGAAGAGGCGTAGCGCCCGCGACATCGCCGAGGAAATCGAGAATGTCGGCGGCGAACTGAACGCCGCCACCTCCACCGAAACCACGTCCTATTATGCCCGCGTGCTGAAGGACCATGTACCGCTTGCGGTCGACATCCTCGCCGACATCCTGACCGAATCGGAATTCGACGAGGAAGAGCTGCGTCGTGAGAAGCACGTCATCCTGCAGGAGATCGGCGCGGCCAACGACACGCCGGACGACGTGATCTTCGACCGTTTCTCCGAGGCAGCCTTCCGTGGCCAGACGATCGGGCGCCCGATCCTCGGCACGCCGGAAACGGTCACGGGCTTCACGCCTTCGCAGATTCGCGGCTATCTTTCGCGCAACTACACGACCGACCGGATGTTCGTCGTCGCCGCCGGCGCCGTCGACCACGCGGCCTTCTGCAAGGAGGTGGAGCAACGTTTTGCCGCGCTTCCGCTCACTCCGAGCGCGCCGCCGGTTTTCGACGCCGCCCGCTACATCGGGGGCGAGGTTCGCGAAGACCGCGACCTCATGGATGCGCAGGTGCTGATCGGCTTCGAGGGCAAGGCCTATCACATGCGCGACTTCTACTGTTCGCAGATCCTTGCGAATATCCTGGGCGGCGGCATGTCGTCGCGCCTCTTCCAGGAAGTGCGCGAGCATCGCGGCCTGTGCTATTCCGTCTATGCCTTCCACTGGGGCTTTTCCGATACCGGCATCTTCGGCATCCATGCCGCGACCGGCGGCAACGACCTGCCGAAGCTGGTGCCGGTGGTGATCGACGAGCTGCGCAAGGCATCGGAAGCGATCGAAGTCCAGGAGATCGACCGGGCCCGCGCCCAGATCCGCGCCCAGCTTCTGATGGGCCAGGAAAGCCCCGCCGCCCGCGCCGGCCAGATCGCCCGCCAGATGATGCTCTACGGCCGGCCGATCCCCAATCCGGAACTGATGGAACGGCTTGCCGGCATCACCACCGAACGGTTGACAGATCTTGCCGGGCGGCTGTTTTTCGATACAGTCCCGACATTGTCCGCCGTCGGGCCGATCGAACAGCTCGCGCCGATGACCGACATCACCGCGGCGCTTTCCTCGCCGGGGTTCCAGACGAAAAAGGCTGCCGGTTAGGTGACGACCTCGACCCGGCTGCCCTGCCCGGAGCAGCACTAGCATGGCAAAGTCGGTGTTTCGGTTCCTGTCGCGACAGCCGGACACACCAGAGCTTTACGGCGACAACCATCTACTGCGGCTGCCGCGCTATTCCGACTACAAGCAGTGGTACAGGCTGCGCTCGGAAAGCCGCACCTTCCTGCAGCCCTGGGAACCGATCTGGCGGCCGGACGAACTGACCGAATCCTCCTTCCGCGCCCGCGTGGTGCGCAGCGGCCAGGAATATGCGTCCGGCCTCGCCCTTCCCCTGCTCCTCTTCCGAAGGCAGGACGACGTGCTGCTCGGCGGGCTCACCATCGGCTATATCCGCAGGGGTGCGGCGCAGAGCTGCATGATCGGATACTGGATGGGTGAAAAACATGCGGGCCAAGGCCATATGTTGGCCGCATTGCAAGTGGCTATCCCCTATATCTACGGCGGACTTCAGTTGCACCGAATTGAGGCAGCCTGTATTCCGGAGAATTGGAAAAGCGTCCGGCTTCTCGAAAAAGCCGGCTTCGAGCGGGAAGGTCTTTTGCGGAAATATCTCAAGATCAACGGTGAATGGCGCGACCACCTGATGTTCTCCCGGCTGCCGGAAGACGGCGAATTCGGGAAGATGCTGAAGCCATGAGTGCGCGCAGCCTGCATTCCGTGCCGTTGGTCCGCTGGCTTGCGGTGCTTCTCGCCCTCGCCGCCGCCGTGGTGCTTGCCGCGGCGCCCGTCGCCCGTGCGGCCGAGCCGGTGAAGATCTCGCGCGACGACATGGCGCTCGATCTCACCAAGACGACGGACATCTATGCCAACCAGGGCGAGGCCTTTCAGGTTTCCACCGCGGCCGGAGCCGACGGCATCCGCCGCCGCATCGAGGTGCGCGCGAGCTCGCCCCGCCATCAGGGCGACTGGGCGGTCTTCGCGCTGTCCAACGTATCGGAAGAGCAGCTCGAGCGGGTGATCGTCGCGCCGCATTTCCGCCTGGTGAATTCCAAGCTGTTCTGGCCCGACCTCGGCTCGCAGCGCATCATCTCGATCACGCCGTCGGAAGGCTTCGCGCTCGACCGCGTGCCGAGCCCGGATGCGGACGTCTTCCGCATCACGCTCAATCCCGGCTCGACCATCACCTTCGTCGCCGAACTCGCGACGCCCGCGCTGCCGCAGATCTATCTCTGGCAGCCGGATGCCTACAAGGACACGGTCAACTCGTTCACGCTCTATCGCGGCATCGTGCTCGGCATTGCGGGCCTGCTTGCGGTCTTCCTCACCATTCTCTTCGTGGTGAAGGGCACCTCCATGCTGCCGGCCGCGGCCGCGCTCGCCTGGGCGGTGCTGGCCTATATCTGCGTCGATTTCGGCTTCCTCGACAAGTTGATCACCATCACCGCCAGCGACCAGCGCATATGGCGCGCGGCCGCGGAAGTGGCGCTCGCCTCCTCGTTCGTCATCTTCCTGTTCACCTACCTGAACCTCAATCGCTGGCATGTGCATCTCGGCTACGCGACGCTTGCCTGGGTCGTCGGCCTGGTGCTGCTCGGCGGCGTGGCGATCTACGATCCCTCCGTCGCCGCCGGCATCGCCCGCCTTTCCTTCGCCCTGACGGCGACGGCCGGCATCCTGCTCATCATCTATCTCGGCTTCAACCGCTACGACCGCGCCATCCTGCTCGTGCCCACCTGGGCGCTGATCCTCGTGTGGCTGTTCGGCGGCTGGCTGACGGTGACCGGCCGGCTCGACAACGACATCGTCCAGCCGGCGCTCGGCGGCGGTCTCGTGCTGATCGTCCTCCTGATCGGCTTCACGGTCATGCAGCATGCCTTCGCCGGCGGCGCCTACCAGCAGGGCCTGTTCTCCGACCTCGAACGGCAATCGCTGGCGCTGACGGGCAGCGGCGATACCGTATGGGACTGGGACGTCGCGCGTGACCGTGTCGTGACGACGCCGGACATTTCCGCCCGCCTCGGGCTCGATGCCGGCGCCATGCATGGACCGGTACGCAACTGGGTGCCGCGGCTGCATCCCGACGACCGCGACCGTTTCCGCGCCACGCTCGACGTGCTGCTCGAACACCGCCGCGGCCGGCTGAACCATGAATTCCGCATCCGCGCCGAAGACGGCCATTTCCACTGGCTGCAGATTCGCGCCCGGCCGGTGCTCGGCTCGAACGGCGAGATCATCCGCTGCGTCGGCACGATCATCGACGTGACCGAGCAGAAAAATTCCGTCGAACGCCTGCTGCAGGATGCGCTGCATGACAACCTGACCGGCCTTCCGAACCGGCAGGTCTTTCTCGACCGCCTGCAATCCGTGCTGACGCTGGCGCCGGGCGGGGACACCGTGCGGCCGACCGTGATGGCAATCGACATCGACCGCTACAAGCAGGTCAACGACTCGCTCGGTATCGCCGCCGGCGACAATATCCTGATCGCGCTCACCCGGCGGTTGCGTCGCCTCCTGAAGCCGCAGGACACGCTGGCGCGGCTTTCCGGCGACGAATTCGGCCTCATTCTCGTTTCCGAGCGCGATCCGGCCAAGGTAGCGGATTTCGCCGACGCGGTCTCCAAGGCGATCATGGTGCCGATCAATTTCGCCAACCGCGAGATCATCCTGACCGCCTCGATCGGGCTTGCCTCCTGGGTCGATCAGCAAGAAAGCGCTGCCGGCATGCTGGCGGATGCGGAACTTGCCATGTACCGGGCAAAACGCGCCGGCGGCAATCGCGTCGAACCCTTCCGCCCCGCCTTCCGTTCCTCCGGCACCGACAGGCTGCAGATCGAGACGGATCTGAGGCGCGCCGTCGAGCGAAAGGAACTGTCCCTCGCCTACCAGCCGATCATCCGGCTGAAGGACGGGGAGATCGCCGGCTTCGAGGCGCTGATGCGCTGGGACCACCCCAAACGCGGCAACATCCCCCCATCGGAATTCATCCCGATTGCGGAAATGTCGGACCTCATCGGCCCGCTCGGCCTGTTCGCCCTGGACCGCTCCGCATCCGACCTGATGCATTGGCAGCACCAGACCGGCGACCTGCCGATCTTCGTCTCGGTCAACCTGTCGAGCGCGCAGCTTCTGAACGCCGAACTCTACAACGATGTGCGGACCCTGCTCCAGAAGACCCAGGTCAATCCCGGCCAGCTCAAGCTGGAGCTGACCGAGTCGCTGATGATGGAAAATCCGGAGCAGGCCCGCCTCGTGCTCGCCAAGCTCAAGGAAACCGGCCTGAGCCTGGCGCTCGACGATTTCGGCACCGGCTATTCGTCGCTCGCCTACCTTACCCAATTTCCCTTCGACACGATCAAGCTCGACAAGGCGCTGGTCCGGGACGCGACCGAAAAGCGCGCCGTCCTCCTGCGCTCGGTGATCGCCATGGCCAGGGCGCTCGACATGTCGGTGGTGGCAGAAGGCGTGGAGACGGACGAGGACGCGGCCGAACTCGCCAAGATGGGCTGCCACTTCGGCCAAAGCTACCTCTTCGGCCCGCCCGCCCCGGCTGACGCCGTGCTCAAGCTCCTGAAGGAACGCTTTCCGCTGACGAAACGGGCCTAATGCGCCATTCGTCCTTTCGGACGCATAAATGAGGCGGAGGCTGATCGGGTCTGGCTGGCCAATGGTGGCTCTCGCTATCAGCGGATATCAGGCAGCCATTTGCCCGGAACTGGATGCAAATACCACAAGGTCGGCAGGTGCGTATATCGCGTTGCCGAGCGCGGCAATTGACCGGTATCATGGAGGCAGGTGCGCGGAACCTCGTATGCGGCTTCCCTCCCAACCGGCTATGCCACCGATCCACGTCGCCGATTGATCCGTGATTGAAACTGCCATTTTCGTTGATCCCTGAGAATGATGCGCCCATAAAGTTTCCAGATTGGGAATCTTACACTTGTTTCCAGATTGGGAACGCGCTAAACAGGAGCGAGAGTGAACGTTATTGCCAAGTCCGCCTTAGTCAATTTTTGGAATACCTTGCCGAAAGGGGTGCCGAGGGAGACTGCCGAAGCTGCGATGACGGAATGGTATGCCACCGCGTCCAAGGCGAGTTGGAGCAATTTCAGCGAACTGAAGAAGACCTTCAACTCGGCCGATATTGTCGTCGGCAACAAGGTTATTTTCGACGTTGGAGGCAACAAATACCGTATAGTGGGTTTGGTCGCGTTTCGATCGAAACGGATTTACGTCCTTTTTGTCGGAACGCACGCCCAATACGATGCAATTGACGTGAACAGGCTCTGATGTGGAAGGAGATCGATATGTTGAATTTGAAAGCTCTTCGAACGCTTCAGGGTGAGGACGAATACAATGCCGCGTTGGAGGAAGTCCGGCCGTATTTCGAGAACGAGCCTGACGAGGGGTCCGATGAAGCTGCTCATTTCGATGCGCTCGTCCTTCTGATCGAGCAGTACGAAGCCAAGCGCTACCCGATCCCGGCTGCGAGCCCGGTTGAGGTGATCAAGTCGGTGATGGTTGCGAACAATTACACCCGCGCCGATCTGGTGGCCGTCATTGGCTCCAAGGCGCGAGCGGCCGATCTTCTGAATGGCAAGCGGGAAATCAACCTGGACCAGATTCGAAAGCTTAGTAAGGAATGGAATATTCCCGCTGGCTCACTGATTGGCGACGTTGCTGCCTAAAGGATCAGCTTGCCGCAGCGGACAAGCCGATGAGTAGAACATAGCTTATTGTGGCACTTGCTCCACAATGCGGCATTTGTCTCGGCGGCGCGATGGTCCCGGTTGGCGCCTAATCCGCCTGCCGCGCTCGATCACCAGAACTGGGGTTCACTGGCCGGTCCCTCGGTCGCCTTCTGCACGTTTCGGAGAATTTCGTCGACAACGCGGGCGAGCGGCGCGGTTGCGTCGATGCCCATCGCATTTTTCGGAACATCCTCCTGCGTTGCGTGCAGCCTCAGAACCAGTTCCCGCTCGGCCGGTTTTCCGCCGAACTCGTCGTCAGGTCTGCCGGCAAGCCGCCGCTTCAACGTGTCCGGATCGACATTGAGAACGAAAACCCCGTCAAACAGATCGATAAAGCGATGGAAATTCCTTGAGCCGCCGCAGAAGAACGAGACCGGGCGGCTTCGATCGGCGATCAGGGATTTTACCTTGTCGACATCCCAAACATGGTGCTTGTGCCCAAAGGCCACGTCCATACTGTATTGCTCATGAACCGGTCCATCCAGCGGCTCACCCGTTTTCGGATCGCCCTTATAGGCCAACTCGCGGTCGCCATGGACGACATGATGACCGCGCCGCTGCAGTTCGGTGGCGACCGAGGTCTTGCCCGTCCCGGAAACACCCTCGATCAAATAGTTCCTGACGCCCATTTCAGCTCCGGTCAAAACGACGCTCGCATTCCAGATGCCGGCCGGCAGCTTCCGGCTTCACCGGACGGGTAGCAGATACGGCACGGGGATAAACGGCATATGACGAATACCCCCTCGGGAAGGTCCGTGCCGGGGATTTGGCTGGGAACAGTCAGCAACCGAAGCTGCGCGATCGATTCCTGCGATGGCAAGTATCCGCATTTCAGTGGGAGGCCGAGCAACATCGGCGGCTTCTTCTTGACAGAAGACAGCCGATACCCCCTAATTTTCAGGGGTCAGCGTGCCCTTTTTGGACTGCTCCCGCCTTTCGATCCACCGGAAGGCGGGATTTCTCCCAAAGGCGGGGAGACCACGATCATCCCTGCCTGTCCCGGATCAGCCGGTGGACGAATTCCAGCTTGCCCACCACCACCGTCGTCAGGATGAAGGGGTAGAGGTCCGGCACGCCCATCGAGCGATGGAGACTGTTGAGCGCCACGCTGAAAGGGACCCAGGCCGAAACGAGCTGTCCGGCGCTCCAGGCGGAATAGGGATTGAAAGCGACTTCGACCGCCAGTTCCTCATGCTGCTGCGGCTCGATCGACATGCCGTAGGACCGGGCGGTCTCCAGCGTATCGACGATATGGAGGTAGTGCGCGAAAGTCTCGGCGAAATCTTCCCAGGGATGGGTGCTCGCATAGGTGCTGATGAAGAATTCCTGCCAGTCCGGCAGCGGCCCCTGTTCGTAGTTCCGCCGCAGCGCCCCGGCATAGTCCAGGCTTTCGTCGCCGAAGACCGAGCGGAACTCGTCCAGCCTTCCGCCGTCGCGCACGAGCTTGTCCCACATGTAATGGCCGATCTCGTGGCGGAAGTGGCCAAGCATGGTGCGATAGGGCTCGTTCATCAAGGCGCGCACCTGCTCGCGGGTGGCGTCGTCGGCCTCGGCCGCGCGGATCGCGATCAACCCGTCCTCGTGGCCCGTCATGGCGGGCACGACGGTGCCGTCCTCCTTCACCTCGTCCACCAGGAAATCGAAGACGAGACCGCCTTCCGGGTCTTCCTCCCGGTTGGTGCGGGGCAGGTTCCAGCACAGCAGCGAGTAGAAGAGATGCCGCTGTGCCTGGCTGATGCGGCGCCACTGGTTCAGGCCGGCTTCGGTCGATGCATCCGGGACGAGCCGGTTGTGCCTGCATGCCGGGCAGAATGGATGCGGATCGTCGGCAAGCACGGTCCAGTTGCAGACGTCCATCGCGGCGTTGGCGCAGAGGCGGACCCTGTGAGCCGGCTCCGCGACAAGGTGCCAGGTGCCCTCCCCCTCGTCTTCCACCAGGGCATGCATGGCCAGCATCTCCGGCACGAAGGCGAGCCGGTAGCCGCAATTGACACAGGAACGGTTGTCGAAATGAATGGTCTGGCCGCAATGGTCGCATTCGTAGAGGCGCATGGAAGGGGTCCGTCGAAAACCTGGGTGCAGACATGGAAAACCTGTCCCGGCGACACCGGAACAGGTTCGGGAATCCAGGAACAGGAGGCCTCTACATGCGGTCCACCACGCGCTTGGCGGCGTCCTTGAGCTTGCCCTTGGCCTGCTGGGCATGGCCCTTGGCTTCCTGGCCGGCGCCTTTCGCCTTGAGCTTCGGGTTGTCGGTCATTTTCCCGGCGGCCTGCTTGGCCTTGCCAGCCATTTCATTGGCCTTGCCGGCCATCCTGTCGGTGGTGCTGCCCATGATGATTCTCCTCGTTTTACCGACGTTTCACCGTCTTGCAGGAAGAGAATGCGCACCCGCCGATTTCGTTCCGGATAGCCGGGACCGCGGCCCCCGCCCGAAGGATCAGGCGTGGCCGGCCTCGCTCGACAGCATTTCCGGGCTGACGCCCAGCAGCGCCAGGGCCCGTTCGTACTTGCCTTCCAGCGCGCGGTCGAAGATCAGCTCTTCGTTTGCCGGGCAGGTCAGCCAGCCGTTGCTGGAAATCTCCGTTTCGAGCTGGCCCGGCCCCCAGCCGGCATAACCCAGCAGCATGGTGGCGCGCGCCGGTCCCCGCCCGGCGCAGATGGCGCGAACGATGTCGAGCGTCGCGGTCAGGGAGATTTCGTCGCTGACCGGAATGGAAGACTCGCTGACGAAATCGTCCGAATGCAGCACGAAGCCCCTGCCGGTCTCGACCGGCCCGCCGGAGAGAATGGGAAAGTCCCGGGTGGGGCCGGGCAGCATGATCGCCTCGGCCTTGTCCATGAGCTTCAGGTGCAGGAGAACCTCGGTAAAGGAAATGGGCTGCGAACGGTTGATGATGAAGCCCATGGCGCCTGCGGTGGAATGGGCGCAGATGTAGACGACCGCCCGCGCGAAGTTGCTGTCCTGCATGCCGGGCATGGCGATCAGGAACTGGCCGTCCAGGAAACCCCGTTCGCACTTGTCCGTCAGGGTCGAGAAAACCATTACGCCTCCAGCCTGCCTTCCCGCCGGGATCGAGGGCGGGAGAGGCTTAGATCCACCATAAGAGCAAGATGGGGCACACGGCCCGATCAATCAACCGAAAATGATCGGCTTTTAGCGGCAGACGGCTGGTCCGCGCGATTCTGATCGGTTAAATGGCTGGCCGATGACGATAATTTCGGTCCGCAACTTTTCGATCCGCGCGCCAGCCGCGCTCGCCGCCTGCTTCATCGCCGGCGCAGTGCTCGGGGCTGCGACCCCGTCCCGCGCGGAGACCACGCCCTGGGCCGCCAACGAGGGCGGTCGCATGCGGATCGTGGCGATGCCGCCGGAGCCCGACGGAACGGTGCGCGGTGCGCTGCAGATCGAGCCCAAGCCGGGCTGGATCACCTACTGGAAGGAACCGGGCGACGCCGGCATTCCGCCGCAAGTGGTGTTTTCGAAGGAAAGCCGGGTTACGCTCAACCGCGTTTCCTATCCCGTGCCGAAGCGGATCGACAACGGCAAGCTGCGCGACATCGGCTACGACCAGCCGGTGGCGCTGCCCTTCGAGCTGAAGGTCCAGGACCCGGGCAGACCCCTGACGCTTGGAGCTTCCGCCTTCGTCGGTCTCTGTCGCAATATCTGCATTCCCTTCCAGGCGGAATTCTCGCTGGCGCTCGCACCGGCCAGGGGCACGCCCGTCGAGGAGGCGATGATCATCAACCAGGCCGCAGCGAAACTGCCGGAAGCGCCCTCGGACGATTTCGCCGTCACCCGCTATGCGATGACGCAAGGCCGCGGCATGCTGAACCTGACGCTGAAGCTTCCGGAAACGACCGTCGAGCCGCCGCAGGTCATCGTGACCGGGCCGCAGGGGCATGTGCTCATCGACGGCCTCAACGGCCGGCGGGACGGCGAAGGCTATTCCCTCGACATGCCGGTCGGCAAGCTGCCCAAGGACTACGACATCAAGGGCAAGCGCTGGAGCATCCTGGTGATCGCCGGCAATCGCGCCATGGAAACATCCCTCGCCTTTGACTGATCCGGGTCGATGAATGGCCGTCCTCTTCTTGCCTAATGTCAAGTCCGCACTATAGTGCGCGGCGACTGGCGGGCCGGAGGTGCGAGCCCGCTCAACCGAGGAGAACTCCCATGACCATTGCCGTCGGCGACAGACTGCCCTCAGCCAAATTCAAGGAAAAGACCGCAGACGGACCGGTGGAGACTTCCACCGAGCAGCTTTTCACCGGCAGGAAAGTCGTCCTCTTCGCCGTTCCGGGCGCATTCACGCCCACCTGCACGCTGAACCATCTGCCGGGTTATCTCGAAAACCGGGACGCGATCCTCGCCAAGGGCGTCGATGACATCGCCGTCCTCGCCGTCAACGACTGGCATGTGATGGGCGCATGGGGACAGCAGACCGGCGGCCTCGGCAAGATCCATTTCCTCGCCGACTGGGACGGCGCTTTCACCAGGGCGCTCGGCCTCCACGTCGATCTTTCCGCCGGCGGGCTTGGCGTCCGCTCCAAGCGCTATTCCATGCTCGTCGAGGACGGCGTCGTAAAGTCGCTCAATATCGAGGAAAGTCCGGGCCAGGCCACTGTTTCCGGCGCTGCCGCAATGCTGGAGCAGCTCTGAGCATCCGCTCTTTTCTCAAATAAAGGGGCACCGGAAGGCGCCCTTTCTTTTTCGCAGGAAGCGCCGGCCTACACTGCCATGTCGAAGACCATGAGGCCCGACAATCCGCCATCGGCCGATCCCACGATGCGCTCGCCCACGGCGATATGCTCCGGATGGACGAGATAGGCGTCACGCGCCTCCGGGCTTTCGAAGGTTACGATGAAACCGTCGAGAAACCCGCCGTTCAGTCCCTCCGGTGAGACGTTCGGGCCGGATTTGACATCGAGGATGCCGGGCGTCACATTCTTCAATGCAGCGATCGCATCATAGATCGCCTGTTTGTCCGCTTGCTGAAGCGCCGCCTTGAACCGGACGAAGACACAATGCAGGATCATGGGCGGATCTCCCCAAGTTTGATTTTCGGGCAGAATAGTGGCAAAGCCGGCAAGCGCAACCGGCCTCAGCCGATTTCCAGAAGAAGTGCGCGATGGTCGGAAACTTCCGGTTCCGCGACCACGTCGAACCGCTCGACCTTCACATCGGGCGTGACCAGGAGATAATCCGCATAGCGGCCCCCTTTCGGATACCAGGAGGTCCGGGTGTCGGCAAAGCCGCGCGTCGTGACGAGATCGGTGAGCTCCAATCTACCGAGGATCGGGAATGTCTCGCTGCCCGGCAGCAGGTTCAGGTCGCCGCAGACGACGAGCCCCTCGCCTCTGCGCCAGATCTTTTCGACAAGCCCGACCAGCGCATGCGCCTGGGCAAGCCGCGCCGGCGTATCCCCTTTGCCGGCAAGGTCCCGCAGCCCGTGCATCTGCACGATCGTAACCGCGGAGCCGACATCATGGCGAAAAATGCGAATGCCGTGGGCATTGCGCGGACGCGGATGGGCGCCGAAGCCGGAGACCGGAAAATCGCCATGGATGAAGTCCTGCACCTGGCCGATCACCGGGAAGCCCTGCCGCACGAAAGTCGCGAGCCCCCATTCGGACGCGACCTCCCGATCACCGTCATAAAGCGGGCCGCTCGCGGCGGGCGCGAAAAAGGCGCGGTGCTCCGGCAGGATGGCCGTCACGTCCTCCAGCAGGCTGGCGCGCTGCGGCAGTTCGAAATCGCCTTCGCGAAAGGTGAGCCAGCCGCCGTCATGCCCCGCGACATGGGTGACCTCCTGCAGGCAGAGCACGTCCGCCTCAACTTCCCCGAGATACCGCATCAGCGGTTCATGAACCCGGCCGCCCCAGGCATTGAGGGAAACGATCCTCAGCGCCATCGGTCAGCGCTCCGCAGAAACCATGAGGATCATCGGCCGGTCCATTTCCTCGGCGAGGCCGGGATTTGCGGCAATCTGCTCCGCCGTCGGCCGCCACTCCAGGACGCGGCGGATGGCAAAGCCGCCGTCGATCAAGGCATTCAGCGTCGTGCCGATGGTGCGGTGATATTTGACCACCCCCTTGGCGAGCCAGTCGGTCGTGCGCCGGCCCTCCTCCGAATAGTGATCCACCGGCCAGAAGCGCCGGCCGGTCTCATCGCTCTGCCAGCCCGGACTGGCCGAGGCCATGTAGATCGGATGCTCGATGGTGAAGACGAATTTTCCGCCGGGAACCAGCGCCGCATGGACCTGCCGCGCCAGCCTGGCGAAATCCTCCAGATAGTGGAAGGCGATCGAACTGTAGGCGAGATCGAAAGCGGCCTTCGGCAGCTCCATCCGCTCCAGATCGGAAATCTCGTAGGCGATGGCCGGATGTGCGTTCTCCATCCGCGCCCGGGCGATCATCTTCTCGGAAAGGTCGAACCCCAGCACGGAACCCGCCCCTTCGCCCGCGGCAAAACGGGAGAACCAGCCGAAGCCGCATCCGAGGTCGACGACCTTCAGGCCCTTCATATCCGGCAGAAGGCCACGGATCGCCGGCCACTCCGCAGCACCGTCCAGGCCATGCACGGAGCGTCCGAGCTGGCTGTATCCCTCGAAGAAATCCGGCGTGTCGTAGATGTTCTGGGCCATCGCTTCCTCCTCCCGCCCGGTTTCCCTACTTCTTCTTGAACGGCGCCATGCCGAGCCGCGCGAGTTCGTCCGCCCGCTCGTTTTCCGGATGGCCGGCATGGCCCTTGATCCAGTGCAGCGTCACCCTGTGCCTGTTGCGCGCTTCCTCAAGCTGCTGCCAGAGCTCGGCATTCTTGACCGGCTTGTTGTCGGCGGTCTTCCAGCCTTTCTTCTTCCAGCCGAAAATCCACTTGGAAATGCCGTCCTTCACATAGGCGCTGTCGGTATAGAGGTCCACCTCGCAAGGCTGTTTCAGCGCATTCAGCGCCTGGATCGCCGCCATCAGCTCCATGCGGTTGTTGGTCGTATCCGGCTCACCGCCGAACATTTCCTTTTCCGTATCGCCATAACGCAGGATGGCGCCCCAGCCGCCGGGGCCGGGATTGCCGGAGCAGGCACCGTCCGTAAAAACATCGACGTGCTTCATGCCGCGAGCCCGTATTCGGCGGCCGACGAAATCTGCCGATGGAAACGCAGCTTGCGGAGATATTCAAGCGGGTCCTTCTTGACCACCAGCGCGCCGGCCGGCGTCGTCAGCCAATCGTAAAGCCTGGTCAGGAAGAAGCGCAGGGCCGAACCGCGGGAGAGAACCGGAAGGGCGGCGATCTCTTCCGCCAGAAGCGGCCGCACGCTCTGATATCCTTCCAGCATCGCCATGCCCTTGGTCAGATTGTAGGAATGGTCCTTCTCGAAGCACCAGGCGTTCAGGCAGATGGAGACGTCGTAGGCGAGAAGGTCGTTGCAGGCGAAATAGAAGTCGATCAGGCCGGAAAGCTCGTCGCCCAGAAAGAAGACATTATCCTGGAAGAGATCGGCATGGATGACGCCGGCCGGCAAGTTCTTCGGCCATCGGGTTCCGAGGAAATCCAGTTCCGAGGAAATCTCGTCCTGCAGGCCCTTTTCCACCTCGTCGGCGCGGTCGGCGGATTTCGCCCACAGCACCTTCCAGCCTTCGAGCGACAGGGCGTTCGGCCGCGCCAGCGGAAAACCTTCGCCGGCGATGTGCATCTGCGCCAGCGCCCTGCCCACTTCGCGGCAATGCTTCGCCTCGGGCTTCCTCAGCCACATGCCTTCGAGGAAGGAGATCAGCGCCGCCGGACGGCCGGACAGTTCGCCGAGCAACCGGCCGTCGCGGCGCGGCAGGGGCAGCGGGCAGGAAAGCCCGCGGGCCGAAAGATGCTGCATCAGGCCGAGGAAGAACGGCAGGTCCGCCTTTTCCACCCGCTTCTCGTAAAGCGTCAGGATCAGCGGATCGCGGGTCGTATGCAGAAGGAAATTTGAGTTTTCGACGCCTTCGGCAATGCCCTTGTAGGAGGTCAGGTCCCCGACGTCGTATTCTGTCAGGAAACGCTTGAGGTCGTCTTCGGTGATGTCGGTATAAACGGCCAAGGCGGTCTCACAGTCCGTGGAAGAGCAGAATCGTTTGAGAGGAATTGTACCCCCCTCTGCCCTGCCGGACATCTCCCCCACAAGGGGGGAGATTACAAAAGGCATGCTCTTCCCACCAAACTCCCCAGTTGCCGAACTTCACCGTTGTTGGTTTTGGGAAGTTGGCGCGTCTTGCCGATCTCCCCGCCCGTGGGGGAGATGTCCGGCAGGGCAGAGGGGGGCTTGCCTGGACACACCCTTTCACATCCGCACTCCGTTTACCCAGGCCATGTCCTCATGGGTCAGCGGCACGCCGCGCAGCTCGCGGTTGACCAGAAAATTCTCGGTCTCCTCCGCGGTGATCGCGAGCTCGATCCCGGCATCGAAACGTTCCTTGAAGGCTGCGATGATCTCGTCGACGATGACTTCCGGCGCGGAAGCGCCAGCCGACAGGCCGAGCGTGCGGATATCGCCGATCTCGTCCCAGTTCAGCTCGGAGGCCCGCTGCACCAGCATGGAACGCATGGAACCGGCGCGCAGCGCCACCTCGACCAGTCGCTTGGAATTCGACGAATTCGGCGCACCGACGACGATGAAGAGATCGCAACCGGGAGCGGCCTGCTTCACCGCTTCCTGACGGTTGGTCGTGGCATAACAGATGGAATCCGCCGCCGGCGCCTGCAGGTTCGGAAAGCGCTCCGTAAGCCTTGCGATCACGCCCGCCGTGTCGTCGACAGAAAGCGTCGTCTGGGTGACGTAACCGAGGTTGTCCGCATCGGCGGGCTCGTAGGCGTCGGCATCCTCGATCGTCTCGACCAGGGAAACCGAGCCCGGCGGAAGCTGTCCCATCGTGCCGATGACTTCCGGGTGGCCGGCATGGCCGATCAGCACGACATGGCGGCCGAGGCGCTGGTGGCGCATCGCCTGCTTGTGGACCTTGGAGACCAGCGGGCAGGTCGCGTCGAGATAGAAGAGATTGCGGGCCTGCGCATCTTCCGGCACCGATTTCGGCACGCCATGGGCGGAGAAGACGACCGGCTGCTGGCGATGCTCGGCGGGGATTTCATCGAGTTCCTCGACGAAGATCGCCCCCTTGGCTTCCAGCCCTTCCACCACATAACGGTTATGAACGATCTCGTGGCGGACATAGACCGGAGCGCCATAGGCCTTCAGCGCCAGCACGACGATCTGGATCGCCCGGTCGACCCCGGCGCAGAAGCCGCGCGGACCACAAAGGCGGATCGTCAGCGGGTGCTTTTTCACCTGAATGTTCATTTCCAGTCCACGGCGTTTGCTTCAGCATCGGCCCGCAAACCGGGAGGAGTTCCGGAAGGCGCGATGCGCGGTCTCAACGGGTTGGAGCGTCCTTGATGGGTTCGTTCGGACGGCCGGCGCTCCAGGCTCCATATAGGCGAGCAAGTCCGGCAGAGCCAAGGAAAATGTTTCCTATTGTCCGGCGGAAGCGGAACGCCCGCGCCGAAGCCACACGCCGGCAACCACCGCCGCCAGCGCCGCCGCGAGCCCGTACCATGTGACCGCATATTGGAGATGGTTGTTCGGCAGGTCGAACTGCGTCACGCCGCCTTTCGGCCAGCCGCCGGGATTGTCAACCGAGGCGTCCGCATCCACGAAGAACGGCAGGACCCTCAACGGATCGAGCCCGCTGGTCGAGACCATGGCATCAAGATCCTTCCAGTAGAAGATATTCTTCGCCAGGTCGTTTTCCGGCACGATCAGCGACGGTTTTTGCGAGAGCCGTGCGCGGGCGTAACCCGTCACCACCTGCTCGCCCGCCACCTCGCCGGCCGGGCGCGTTGCCGGCTCCTTCATTTCATAAGGAACGAAACCACGGTTGAGGAACAGGATGCGCCCGTCGGAAAGCGTCATCGGGGTGTAGATGTAAAAGCCCGTCCGTCCCTCGAAAGTCGCGAAGAAATGCCGCTCATGCGCATGATCGAACGTGCCCCTGACGGAGACCCGGCGATATTCGATGTCGCCGCCCGACCTCACGATCTCTTCGATCTTCGACAGGTCCACGGGTGCGGCTGCCCGGCGTTCGGCGATGTCGGCGAGCAGGCTTTCCTTCCACGCCAGCCGTTCGACCTGCCAGGTGCCAAGCGAGAGCAGAATGGCAAACGCCAGGACAACGCCCACGGCCGTGGCAATCACCCTACCGCGGCTGCGGGCGGAGCTTGCGGCCGGTGCGGCACCGGAAGAGGCTTTGATCGCCATCGAGATACAGTCCTTTAAAAGCAGAAGGGCGGCTTTCGCCGCCCTTCCCGAATTGATACGGCTCCGGCTGTCCTTCGCCTGCGCTCCGGGCGTTCGTCTTTCGGGATGAACCACCGGATCGTCCCGTCGACCGCGCTGACCGGCCCTCGCCGGCTGCGATCGACCCGACGATCGACCGCTCCGCTTCGCGGGCCGCCGCTTAGCCGTGGGAGAGCGGTGCGCCCCAGCCGCCCCAGATATAGATCGAGAAGAACAGGAACAGCCAGACCACGTCGACGAAGTGCCAGTACCACGCCGCCGCCTCGAAGCCGAAATGCTTGGTGGGGGTGAAACCACCGTTCAGGGCGCGCAGCAGGCAGACAGCCAGGAAGATCGTGCCAATCAGGACGTGGAAGCCGTGGAAGCCGGTCGCCATGAAGAAGGTCGCGCCATAGATCGAGTTCGAGAACGCGAACGGCGCGTGAATGTACTCGTAGGCCTGGACGCAGGAGAACAGGATGCCGAGCGCGACGGTGAGCGCCAGACCGCTCACCAGACCCTTCCGGTCGCCGTGCAGCAGCGCATGGTGGGCCCAGGTCACGCAGGTGCCGGAAAGCAGCAGGATGACGGTGTTGTAGAGCGGCAGATGCCAGGGATCGAGCACCTCGATGCCCTTCGGAGGCCACTGGCCACCGACAGCCTCGACGCGAGCCGCCTGGATCGCCTCGCCCGGGAACAGGCTGGCATCGAAGAACGCCCAGAACCAGGCCACGAAGAACATCACCTCGGAGGCGATGAACATGATCATGCCATAGCGCAGGTGCAGCGACACGACCCGGGTGTGAGCGCCCGAATTGCCTTCCTTGATCGTATCCGACCACCAGCCGATCATCGTGTAGAGAATGATCGCGAGGCCGATGAAGAAAAGCCACGGAGTGGCAAGGTTCAGGCCGAAAATCTTGAACTCGCTGCCGTGCAGGTAGCGCATGTAGCCGACGCCGCCGAAGGTAAGGACGAAGGCGCCCAGCGACGCCAGGATCGGCCACGGGCTCGGATCGATGATGTGGTAGTCGTGATGTTTCTGATGCGCATCGGCCATGTCAGAATCCCCGGATGAATGTCTGTTTCGCCGGAAAACCGGCGAACCCTCTCTAAAGTTTCTTGTCCACTGCCTTCTGGCCTTCCGGCAGAGCGGCGACCGGCTTGGCCGGCTCGCTCGGATAGAAGGTGTAGGACAGAGTGATCGTCTTGATGTTCCTGGTCTCTTCCGCCTTGGTGATCGCCGGATCGACAAAGAACACCACCGGCATGTTCACCGACTGGCCGGGCTGCAGCGTCTGCTCGGTGAAGCAGAAGCACTCGACCTTGTTGAAATAGGCGCCCGCTTCCATCGGCGTCACGTTGAAGACCGCGCTCCCGGTGGTCGCCTTTTGCGAGCGGTTGGTCGCCGTATATTCGATCTGCAAGGTTTCGCCGATCTTCGGAGTGACCGCCTTCGCCGGCTTGAATTCCCAGTTCAGCCCCGGCGAGATGTTCGCATCGAACGTGACCTGGATGGTCCTGTCGAGAATCTTGTCGGAATACTGCTCCACCCGCTGCGTCGTGCCGTTATAGCCTGTCACCTGGCAGAACAACCGGTAGAGCGGCACGGCGGCATAGGCCATGCCGACCATGCCCGCGACGAAAACGACGCAGCCGGCGAAGATCGCACCGTTGCTGACCCGTTTTGCCTGACCGTTCTGAACGACATTCGCCATCGCTTCGCCCTAGCCCCCAAGATTGCCGATTTTCACCAGCGTCATGATGTAGAAAAGGATCACCAGGCCGGCGAGAACCAGACCGAGTGCGATATTGCGATTGCGGCGCGACTTTTTCTGCGCGTCGCTGAGCCTGACTGTCTCGATCACAGCACACCTCCAAGGAGGTTCGGCAGCCCTTCGAACAACCGGTCCACAAGCAGGGCCGAAAAGATGGCGAAGAGGTAGAAGATCGAATAGGCGAACATCTTCTTCGCCGGCACCATTTTCTCGTCGCCGTCTGGCATGTGCCGGACGGCGATGGAACAGCAGATGAAGATCGCGCCGAGCGCTGCGGCAAACAGGCCGTAGCCCAGACCGGCAAGACCGGTCAATGCCGGAGCGACCGCCGTCGCCGCCGTGAGGACGGCATAGGCGACGATCTGGTTCTTGGTGGATGCCTCGCCCGCGACATTCGGCATCATCGGCACGCCGACCGAACCGTAATCGCGCATCTTGAAGAGCGCGAGAGCCCAGAAATGCGCCGGGGTCCACAGGAAGATGATCAGGAAGAGCAGGATGCTGTCGAGCGAGACGCCGCCCGTCACGCAGGCCCAGCCGATCATCGGCGGAAAGGCGCCGGAAGCGCCGCCGATGACGATGTTCTGCGGCGTCGAGCGCTTCAGCCACATCGTGTAGACGACGGCGTAGAAGAAGATGGTGAAGGCGAGCAGGCCGGCGGCGAACCAGTTGACCGCAAGGCCGAGAATGGCGACCGAAAAGACCGACAGCGTCAGCCCGAACGCAAGCGCTTCCTGCGGCAGGATGCGGCCGGCCGGGATGGGGCGCCTGGCGGTGCGGCTCATGACGGCATCGATATCGGCGTCATACCACATGTTGAGCGCGCCGGACGCCCCCGCGCCGACGGCGATGCAGAGGATGGAGATGACAGCGAGCACCGGATTGATATGACCGGGCGCGAGGACCAGACCGGCGAAGGCGGTGAAGACTACGAGGGACATGACCCGCGGCTTCAGAAGCTCGAAGAAATCGCGCGCACCCGCTTCCGAGAGGCGCGTGCCTCCATCGGTGCCGAGAGCGTCGTGATTATCGATAACCGTCATTGAACCTTCCCGACTACAACGCCATGCGCCAATCCGGGCGCGCGAAGGACGCTGTATTTCTTCAGTCTGCGCATCGTAACCTTCCGGAATCCGTTCCGGTTCCAGGCCGATGCACCGCATTTCAGGGCATCGCGCATCCGCGATGCCCCTTCTTGAAATCGACCGCTCAGCGGATGCGCGGCAGCTGCTCCCACTGGTGGTAGGGCGGCGGCGAGGAAAGCTGCCACTCCAGCGTCGTCGCGCCTTCGCCCCACGGGTTGTTGCCGGCAACGCGCTTCCTGGCGAAGGCTTCCCATACGCCGAAGAGGAAGATCAGCACGCCCACGAACGAGATGTAGGAGCCGATCGAGGAAACGTAGTTCCAGCCGGCAAAGGCATCCGGATAGTCGATGTAGCGGCGCGGCATGCCGGCAAGCCCGAGGAAATGCTGCGGGAAGAACACGAGGTTCACGCCGATGAACATGACCCAGAAATGCAGGTTGCCGATCTTCTGGCTGTACATGTAGCCGAACATCTTCGGGAACCAGTAGTACCAGGCCGCGAAGATGGCGAAGACCGCGCCGAGCGACAGGACGTAGTGGAAGTGAGCCACGACGTAATAGGTGTCATGCAGCGAGCGGTCGAGGCCGGCATTGGCGAGCTGGACGCCCGTGACACCGCCGACGGTGAACAGGAAGATGAAGCCGATCGCCCAGATCATCGGGGTCGAGAAGGTCAGCGAACCGCCCCACATCGTCGCGATCCAGGAGAAGATCTTGATGCCGGTCGGAACCGCGATGACCATCGTCGCGAAGACGAAGTAGCGCTGCGCATCGAGCGACAGGCCGACCGTATACATGTGGTGGGCCCAGACGATGAAGCCCACGGCGCCGATCGCCACCATGGCATAGGCCATGCCGAGATAACCGAAGACCGGCTTCCTGGAGAAGGTGGAGACGATGTGGCTGATGATGCCGAAGCCGGGCAGGATCAGGATGTAGACTTCCGGGTGACCGAAGAACCAGAACAGGTGCTGGTAGAGGATCGGGTCGCCGCCGCCTTCCGGCGCGAAGAAGGTCGTGCCGAAGTTGCGGTCGGTGAGCAGCATGGTGATGCCGCCCGCCAGGACCGGCAGCGACAGCAGGAGCAGGAAGGCGGTGACCAGGACGGCCCAGGCGAAAAGCGGCATCTTGTGCAGCGTCATGCCCGGAGCGCGCATATTGAGGATCGTGGTGATGAAGTTGATCGCACCGAGGATCGAGGACGCGCCGGCGATATGCAGCGAGAAGATCGCCAGGTCGACGGCCGGTCCCGGATTGCCCGCGGTCGCAAGCGGCGGGTACATGGTCCAGCCGCCGCCGACACCGTAGGCGCCTGCCGGGCCTTCGACGAACATCGACAGGATCAGGAGCAGGAAGGCCGGCACGATCAGCCAGAAGGAGATGTTGTTGAGGCGGGGGAAAGCCATGTCCGGCGCGCCGATCATGATCGGCACCATCCAGTTGGCGAAACCGCCGATCATCGCCGGCATGACCATGAAGAAGATCATGATCAGCGCGTGCGCGGTGGTGAACATGTTGAACATCTGCTTGCCGCCGTCGATCGCGGCATCGCCTTCGAAGCCGTAGACCATCGAGGCCAGGCCGTGGAAGATCTGGATGCCCGGCTCCTGCAGCTCCATGCGCATGGCGACGGAGAGAAGGCCGCCGATGATGCCCGCGATGATCGCGAAGATCAGATAGAGCGTGCCGATGTCCTTGTGGTTCGTCGAGAAGAACCAGCGGGCGGCGAAGCCCGGCGTATGCGAATGATGATCGTCGTGAGCGTGCGCATCGTGAGAGGTGCGAGCGTGAGCGTGATCGTCGTGAGCGGATGCCATTGTCCTCACTCCTCCTGATTACTTGGATTCGTTGGCTGCGACGGCGAAATTGCCGGCAGGCTTGTCGACCGCGGCCATCAGGGCCTTGTTCGCGCCCGGCAGATCGGTCGCGGCCTGCGCAAGCCACGTCTTGTACCTGTCTTCGGAGACGACGCGGATGGCGATCGGCATGAAGGCATGGTCCTTGCCGCACAGCTCGGAACACTGGCCGTAATAAAGGCCTTCCTTCTCGGCCTTGAACCACGTCTCGTTCAGACGGCCCGGAACGGCATCGATCTTCACGCCGAAGGCCGGCATCGCGAAGGCATGGATGACATCCGACGGCGCGGCGGTCACGAGCAGGCGAACCGTCTTGTCGACCGGAACGACCATTTCATTGTCGACGGCGAGCAGGCGCGGATAAGCGGCCACATCGGTCTTGCCGGCCGCGGCCCGGTCCTGCTCCTTCAACATGAAGCTGTCGAAGGCGACGGGGCTCTGCGTTCCTTCATATTCATAATTCCACTGCCACTGGGTGGCGGTGGCCTTCACCGTCATGTCCGCCTCAGGAAGCTGGAGCTGGGCGTTCAGGAGATTGAAGGAGGGAATGGCGAGGAAGAAGAGGATGAGAACCGGGCCGAGCGTCCAGACGATCTCGATGAGCGTGTTGTGGCTGGTGCGCGACGGCTCCGGATTGGCGCCGGCGCGGAACTTGACCGCGACAACGAGGAGCAGGACCAGAACCAGAAGCGTGATCGGCACGATGAACCAGAGTGTATAATGCTCGAACCACCTGATCTGGTGCATGATCGGCGTGGCGGGCGCCTGAAGATCAAACTGCCACGGATGCGGCTGGTCCGCATAACCGGCAGAAGAAAAGAGCAGACAGATGAGCGCCGTCATCACTGCAAAAGCTCTGTTCATCACTGTAATTCTCCCCATGCGTTTGATCTGGAACAAACCGAACGCAGAATCCAAGCTATATACGGTCTGCTTCAATCACAGTTTGCCTGCCGCCGCAATATCTGGCGGGAAAAGCCCGTGCGGCATTTTTGCGCCTCGCGGGGACCTTGGATCTATGGCAAGGTTACGGATTGCCCTCGGCTGAACGAACAGGCCTTTCCACCTCCCCAGGCGCGCCATTTTCAGGATCTTTTCGCCCGGGATGGCTTCGCTCTTCGAATCGGCACCCCCTTCACGACCGAATCAGCAGGCGGTCGCCACGACCGGCAGGTCCCATTTTCGCCGTACTCGACTGAAAAGAGGGCGGGGCTTTTCATTTCGCCCGGCGAACGACAAGAATAGCCGCACTGATTCGACTTTCTGAGGTTTCCATGGGTCGTCCCTCCCTGATCCGCGCCAGTCTTGCCGTGATGCTTGCGGCCACCGTATCGCTCCCGGCATTCGCGCAACAGCCCGGGCCACGGCCAATGCCGCAGCCGGCCCAGAGCACGGCTCCGCCGGCACCGCAGCCGCCCAGGCCGGCGAATGGCCCGTCAGGCCAGCTGCCGGGAGCCCCGAAGCCCCAGCCTCCGGGCAACGTGCGCGAGAACCATGGCGCCTGGTCGATCATCTGCGACCGGCCGGCCGGAGCCTCCGCCGAGCAATGCGCGCTGATGCAGAACGTGATCGCCGAGGACAGGCCGGAAGTCGGCCTGTCCGTCGTGGTGCTGAAAACCGCCGACCGCAAGGCGAAGATCCTGCGCATCCTCGCTCCGCTCGGCGTGCTCCTGAAGGACGGCATGGAACTCTATGTCGACAACAACAATATCGGCCGCGCCTATTTCACCCGCTGCTTCTCGGAGGGCTGCTATGTGGAAGTGGAGATCGACGACGAGCTGATGCGCATCCTGCGCGCCGGCAAGAACGCCGTCTTCGCCCTGCGCGAATCCGCCGACCAGGACCGCGTCGGCATTCCGATCGAGCTCACCGGCTTCGGCGAAGGCTACGACGCGCTTCCCTGATCCCGACGGGACCTTCTTTCACGCGCCTCGCATAGCGCGCTTCGCCCTTCACGCGGCGGGGCACCGCCGGCGAGCGGGGAAAACTCCGCGCCGGCTCCGATGCGGCAGGCTTGCTTCGGCCCCGCTGCGGACCTACATCGGTCGATGAAGAGTGCGCGTCTTCCGCAGCGCCCAAGGAGCTTTCCATGAACACCGATCTTCTCAACCTTTTCGACTGCGACGAGACGAAGCTGCGCTCGAGCCTTTCCGGGGCTCTTTCCGGCGCCGACGACGGCGAGCTTTTCGTGGAACACGCCCAGGCGGAATCGCTGACCTTCGACAATGGCCGGCTGAAGGGCGGCTCCTTCAACACGGACCAGGGCTTCGGGCTTCGCGCGGTGGCGGGCGAGGCCGTCGGCTACGCCCATGCGGGCGAGCTTTCGGCCGCCGCTCTTTCGCGCGCCTCGGATGCGGTGCGCGCCGTCACCGCCGGTTATTCCGGCAGTTACGCCGCCGCGCCCCAGCGCACCAACAAGAAATATTACGGCGACGAGAATCCGATCGGCAGCCCGAGCTTCGAGGAGAAGGTGAAGCTGCTGACCGACATCGACGCCTATCTGCGCGCCAAGGACGACAAGGTGCGGCAGGTGACGGCCACCGTATCGGCAAGCTGGCAGGTGGTCGACATCCTGCGCGCCGACGGCCACCGGGTGCAGGATATCCGCCCGATGACCCGCATCAACATTTCCGTCGTCGTCGGGGAAGGCGACAGGCAGGAATCCGGGTCCTTCGGCACCGGCGGGCGCATCGGCTTCGGCGATTTCGTGACGGAAGGCAACTGGCAGACCGGCGCCGACGAGGCGCTGCGCCAGGCGCTCGTCAACCTGACCGCGATCGACGCGCCGGCCGGGACGATGGATGTGGTGCTCGGCTCCGGCTGGCCGGGCGTGATGCTGCATGAAGCGGTCGGCCATGGCCTCGAAGGCGACTTCAACCGAAAGAAGACCTCGGCCTTCGCCGGCCTGCTCGGCGAAATGGTCGCCGCTCCCGGCGTCACCGTCGTGGACGACGGCACGATCGACAACCGCCGCGGCTCGATCACCATCGACGACGAGGGCACGCCGTCCGCCTACAACGTGCTGATCGAGAACGGCAGGCTTGTCGGCTACATGCAGGACCGCCAGAACGCCCGGCTGATGGGCGTGGCGCCGACCGGCAACGGCCGCCGGCAGGGTTATGCCTACACGCCGATGCCGCGCATGACCAACACCTACATGCTCGGCGGCGACAAGACGCCGGAAGAGATCATCGCCTCCGTCAAGAAGGGCATCTATGCCGTCTCCTTCGGCGGCGGGCAGGTCGACATCACGTCCGGCAAGTTCGTGTTCGGCTGCACCGAGGCCTACATGATCGAAAACGGCAGGATCGGCCCGGCGATCAAGGGGGCCATGCTGATCGGCAACGGCCCGGACGCCATGAAGCGCGTCTCGATGGTCGGCAACGACATGAAGCTCGATACCGGCGTCGGCAATTGCGGCAAGGGCGGCCAGTGGGTCCCCGTCGGCGTCGGCCAGCCGCATTTGAGGATGGACCAGGTGACGGTGGGCGGCACGAAGGCGTGATGCTCCCACGCTGCAACTCCCTCGTCCCCGAGCTTTCCGTCAGCGACTGGCAGAAAAGCCGTGACTTCTATTGCGACTTTATCGGCTTTTTGATCCGCTATGAGCGCCCCGAGGAAGGTTTTGCATTCCTTACACTTGGCGACGCTCAACTGATGATCGACCAACTGGGGATAGGCCGGGACTTCAACGTATCGGGCAAACCACCGGAATATCCTTTCGGCCGCGGCATGAACCTGCAAATCGAGGTTCCAGCCATCGCCCCAATTCTTGCCCGCCTGAATGCCGGCAGCATCCCTCGTTACCTGGCTCCAGAGGAAAGATGGCACCGTCGAGGCAATATCGAACTCGGCAACCGTCAATTCATTGTCGCCGATCCGGATGGATATCTACTGCGGTTGTTCGAGGACTTGGGAGAACGTCCTTTCACCCCTGCGCCGGCCTGAAAAGCCACTTCCGCTCTATCGCCGAGGCAAGATCGATGCCGTTCGCCCGGGCGAAAAGCAGGACATGGCCGAAAAGATCGGCCGTCTCGTCGGCGAGATCGCGCCGGATATCCTCCTCGCTCCTGTCCTTCCTGCGGCCGCGGCCGGTCTTGCGGTTCCAGGTCTGGGTCAGTTCGCCGATCTCTTCCTGCAGCTTCAGGAGAAACCAGTCCGGGTCGCGTGCGATGTCATATTTTTCCGCATATGTGGCGGAGGCGGCCTCAAACTGGCCGGCAAGTTTCTCCAGCATATCGTTCTCCTTTTGTTTCCAAAGAAAACGATGATTCCGGGGCTGTTGTCCAGAGCGTTTGCTTGACACCCTCCTCCAAATCCCGGCAGGTGCTGTCATCGCTCAATTCCGCATCCGGCCTTTCGATGAACTCCCCCTCCCCGTTTGCCGTTGTTCTGGAATCGTGGTTTCCGGGACATGGCCTGCCTGAACTCGCCTTTCTTTTCCTCGCCGCGATGATCGCGGGGCTGGCGCGCGGATTTTCCGGCTTCGGCGGAGCGCTGATCTTCATCCCGCTTGCCGGCGCGGCCATCAGCCCGAAGATCGCTCCTGCCCTGCTCCTCGTCATCGACGGCGTGACGACGCTCGGCATGCTGCCCGATGGCTGGAAACGGGCCAACCGCCGTGAGGTGGGCACGATGCTGATCGGAACGCTGGTCGGCGTGCCGGTCGGGACGACAATGCTCGCAACAATCGAGCCGACGGCCCTCCGGTGGCTGATTTCCGCCGTCGTGCTCAGCCTGCTCGTCTTCCTGATCTCGGGATGGCGCTACCACGGTAAGCCGAAGACGCCGCTGACGATCGGCGTCGGGGCAGTCGCCGGGCTCTTCGGCGGCGCGGCCCAGCTTTCAGGCCCGCCGGTGGTCGCCTACTGGCTCGGCGGCGCCATTCCGCCGCTTGCGGTGCGGGCAAACCTCGTGCTCTATTTCGCCCTTTCGACGGTGATCTCGGCCGCGTCATACATCGTCGGCAACCTGCTGACGCTCGAAGTGCTGGCGATGGCGCTGATCGCCGGACCGGGCTACGCGCTCGGCCTTGCCGCCGGTTCCCGCCTGTTCGGTCTTGCCCCCGAGGCGACGTTCCGGCGCATCTGCTTTCTCCTGATCGCGATGGCGGCGATCGTCGGCCTGCCTCTGTTCGATACGCTCCGCCCCTGACCGGATTCTGCCCTCCCTTCTTCAGCAAGGCTTAACGGGTGCGGAGTAGGGTCGCGCCACTTCATAAGCAATACGGGCGTGATTTCAGTGGGGCATACGAAACAGAGGCTGCAAGCGCTCTGGCGCCGGGATGTCAAGCGCCGGCTGGTCGCCGGCGGCCTCGACATCGCAGCGGCCCTGGCACGCGCCGGCATGATGCCGAAAGCAAGAGGACGCGGTGCGATCTTCACGCTCCATCACGTCCGGCCGAAAAGGACGCGCCCGCTTCAGCCCAGCGCCCATCTCGAAGTCACGCCGGATTTCCTGAGCGATGCGATCGAGAGGCTTTCCGCGGAAGGCTACGAATTCATTCCTCTGGCGGAGATTCCCGCCCGTCTTGCCAAACCGGCCAGGCAGCCCTTCGCGGCCTTCACTCTCGACGACGGCTACAGGAACAATGCGGAATACGCGCTGCCCGTCTTTGCCCGCCACGGCGTGCCCTTCACCGTCTTCGTAACGCGGGGGTTTGCGGAGCGCACGCATTCGCTCTGGTGGGAAACGCTTGCCGAACTGCTCGGCCGGGAGCGGGAGATCAACTTCGATTTCGGCGACGGGGCGAAGATCATGGACCTGACCTCGGAGGCCTTGAAGTTCGACGCCTTCGACCGCTTTTCCAGTTATGTCGGGGAGATCGACGAGACCACCGCGGTGTCGCGCATCGATGCGCTGGCGCGCCGGCACGGCATCGATGCGCTGAACATCACCGCCGAGCTCACGATGGACCGGCGGGAGCTGCAATCGCTTGCCGCCCATCCGCTCGCCTCGCTCGGCGCGCACACCCTCACCCACAGGGCGGTCGCCCGCCTTTCGGCCGAGGACGCCCGCGAGGAAATGCGGCAATCGGCGGATTACGTGGAAACGCTGACCGGCGAGCGCCCGAAAGCGATCGCCTATCCCTACGGCACCCGCCAGGCCGTTTCCGGGCGCGACTGGACGATCGCGCACGACCTCGGCTTTTCCGTCGCCGTGACGACCCAGCCGGGGACGCTCTGCGAAAAATCCGCAAGCCGGCTGACCGGCCTGCCGCGCATCTCGCTCAACGGCTATTATCAGCAGCCGCGCTACGTTTCGGCCCTGGCCTCGGGCATACCTTTCACGCTCGGCGCCTGAGGACGCTTACGGATACATCCGCACCTTCTCCCACGGACCACCTGGCGCCGCACGGCGGAACTCGACGCGGTCGTGCAGGCGGAACTGCCGATCGTGCCAGAACTCGATCGAGACCGGCCTGATTCGGAAACCCGACCAGTAGGGCGGGCGCGGAATATCGCCGATCGCATATCTGGCCGTGTATTCGGCGACTGCCTTTTCCAGCGCAAAGCGGCTTTCGAGCGGCCTGGACTGCTTCGACGCCCAGGCGCCGATCCGGCTGCCGCGCGCGCGGGAAGCATAATAGGCGTCGGCTTCCGCGTTACCCACCGCCTCGACTTCCCCGCGAAGCCGCACCTGGCGGCGCAGCGATTTCCAGTGGAAACACATGGCCGCCTTCTTCTGGCCGAGGATTTCACGCCCCTTCTGGCTTTCGAAGTTGGTATAGAAGACGAAGCCGTTCTCGTCATATCCCTTCAGAAGGACCATGCGGACATTGGGCAAGCCATGTTCATCGACTGTCGCCACCGCAACCGCGTTCGGATCGTTGGGTTCCGTCCGCTCCGCGTCCTTCAGCCAGGAGCCGAAAAGGGCAAAAGGCTCGTTCTCCTCGGTGAAGTCACCAGTTGTTAACTCGCTTTCAGACATATTGACTAAAATACTCCCGAAAAGTGCCCGAAATTTCTCCATCGGACAGGATGCAAGGTCGTAGTGATAGCAAAGTCGAAGAGCCGCACAAAGAGCCCCCTTCCCCTATGCAGACGCGCCGCCGCAGTTCTTCTGGGCACCCTTTCGCTTGCCGGTTGCACCAGCAGCCTGGATATGTTCGGCGGTTCTGAAAAAGTGGACCGCACGATTGCGACCGGCACCGTGCCCAATGCGCTCCAGCATACGGGCAGCGCGCTTTCGGACGAGGCGACGGTGCGCAACGCGGTCACCTCCGCCGACCTCGCAAAGCTTGGCAATGCTTCCGTTCCCTGGGCGAATACCGCGACCGGCAGCGCCGGTGTCGTTTCGCAGATCCGCGAGGCCCGCACCGAGGGGCAGATTTGCCGCGACTTCACGACGACCCGGCATTCCTATGAGGGAATCGCCATGTTCTCGGGACAGGCCTGCCTGACCGGCGGCGGCGACTGGATGCTCACGGCCTTCGACCGTCAATAGAACGGAAACGGTCTATTTACCTTAACGATTGCGAATTTCGCCGCGTAACCACTGATTCACGAGTTCTGCCCTAGGTTTTTCCGGAGCAGGCAGATCATTCGCCCGTACCCAAGGAACCGGCGAGTTGCTGTCGAAGTTGTGACGAGTATCGGAGGGTCCGAGGATTGAACCGGGACCCGCCGCTTCAGGTAACCGGTGGTCCACATGCGTGATCCCTATTCCGTTCTGGGCGTAAAGCGCAACGCCGACGCCGACGAAATCAAAGCGGCCTGGCGCTCCAAGGCAAAGACCCTTCATCCCGACCACAATCAGGATGATCCTTCCGCGACGAGCCGGTTCGCCGAAATCGGCCAGGCCTACGAAGTCCTGAAAGACCCCGAGCGGCGCAAGCGTTACGACAACGCAGCCGACCTGCAGCAGACCATCATGCAGCAACGGCAGGCCGCCCGGGAGGCGGCCGAGCGCGCCAAGGCCGCCAAGGCCAATGCGGAGAAGGTGATGGAAGAGCTGGCGCGCGCCAATGCGCAGCGCGCGCAGCAATCCCAGTCACAATCACAGTCCCAAAGCCAATCCCAGGGGCAGGCGCAGAAGAACCAGCCCGGCGCCGCGGGGGAAACCCCGGAGGACATGATCGAGCGCATTTTCGGCGCCGCCGCGACCGAGCAGGCGAAAGCCCAGGGGCAGGCAAAGACATCCGCACAATCGGCCGCACAATCGGCGGGCGACCCCGCGGAGACCACAAAGGCCGAACAGGCCGGGGAACGGCCTCCCCTGCCCGCCATGGCGGTCGACCTCATCGCATCGCTCGTGCGCCGCTTCCGCGGCACGGCGCCGGCGGCCGAAAAAGCGCCGGATATCGCCATCGACGCCACGGTCACCATCGAGGACCTGCTGAAGCAGAATGGCGTGACGGTGAAGCTGGCCGACGAGCGCGAAGTGCGTTTCGCGCTCGAAAAAGGCATGACGGAAGGCCATGTCGTGCGCCTCAAGGGGCAAGGCATCAAGATTGCCGGCATGAAACCCGGCGATCTGCTCGTCACCCTGAAGATCGCTCGCGACATGAGGTTCCATGTCGACGGTTTCGACCTCCACGCGACGCTGCCGATCTCGCTCGAGGATGCCGTCCTCGGCGCGGACGTCACGGTCGAGACGCCGGAGGGCAACCGTAGCATAGCCATTCCGGCATGGTCCGGCTCCGACCGGACGATTCGCCTTGCCGGCCTGGGGCTTCACGACGGCGTCGGCGGCCGCGGCGACCTCGTCATGGAACTGCGCATCATCCTGTGGGAAAAGCCGGACGAGAAAGTCACCGACCTGATGCGGCACATGCGCCACGGCCTCTATTTGTGACGAACCGGGCCATATTAGCCCCAATATGACAGTTCTGCGTCGGTTTTCACCGCCGCGCACCCTTGGTTACGTCCTTTAACATGAGATGAATGAAGCCAGCTTGAACCCTGGGGCTGCCTATGTCATAGGCAGCATTCGTCTAAAGTTTCAGGGGACTATGTATGGCTCAGGCTTCCGGCCTCATGGCAGGCAAACGTGGCATCATCATGGGCGTTGCCAACAACCGTTCCATCGCATGGGGCATTGCCAAGGCCATCCATCAGCACGGTGGCGAGATTGCCCTCACCTATCAGGGTGACGCACTGAAGAAGCGGGTCGAACCGTTGGCGGCCGAACTCGGCGCCTATATGGCCGGCCATTGCGACGTCAGCGACGAATCAAGCGTCGATGCGGTTTTCGAAAACCTCGAGAAGCATTGGGGCAAAATCGACTTCCTGGTGCACGCGATCGGGTTTTCCGACAAGGACGAGCTCACCGGCCGCTATATCGACACCTCGCCGGAAAACTTCGCCAAGACCATGCAGATTTCGGTCTATTCCTTCACGTCCGTCGCCCGGCGGGCGGAGAAGCTGATGACCGGCGGCGGCTCGATGCTGACCCTCACCTATTACGGTGCGGAAAAGGTGATGCCGAACTACAATGTCATGGGCATCGCGAAAGCCGCTCTCGAAGCGAGCGTGAAATACCTCGCCGTCGACCTCGGCCCGAAGAACATCCGCGTCAACGCCATTTCCGCAGGCCCGATCAAGACGCTCGCGGCATCCGGCATCGGCGATTTCCGCTACATCCTGAAATGGAACGAATACAATGCGCCGCTGCGCCGTACCGTCACCATCGAGGAAGTGGGCGATGTCGGCCTCTACATGCTGTCGGACCTTTCCCGCTCGGTGACCGGCGAAACGCATCATGCCGACAGCGGTTACCATGTCGTCGGCATGAAGGCCGTCGATGCGCCGGACATCTCGGTCATCAAGGATTGATCACGTTCCGGGAAGTTCCGCCGTGCTCATCTATATGATCCGCCATGGGCAGACGGATTGGAATGCCGAGGGCCGGCTGCAGGGGCAGAAAGATATTCCCCTCAACGCGCTCGGGCGGTCGCAGGCCACGCGAAACGGCGAGCGGCTGCGCGAAATGATCGGGACGGCGGAGGGTTTCACCTTCGTCGCGAGCCCGCTTTCGCGAACCCGCGAGACCATGGAGCGCCTGCGCGCCGCCATGGGTCTCGACCCCGGGGCGTACCGGATCGACGAGCGGTTGAAGGAACTGTCGTTCGGCGATTGGGAAGGCCACACGCTTTCCGAGATCAGCCGCATGTTTCCGGAGAGAAAACGCGCCAGGACGCGGGAGAAGTGGAGCTTCATTCCGCCGGGTGAGGCGGCCGAGAGCTACGAAATCCTCTCCTGGCGCATCGGCGCCTGGCTGCAATCCGTCGATCGGCCGACCGTCTGCATCAGCCACGGCGGCGTCATACGGTCCCTTTTCCGGCTGATCGGCAATCTCGACGAGAACGACGCGGCCACCGCGCCCACCCCCCAGGACAGGCTGCTGAAGATCGACACGGATCACAGCCGCATGGAATGGCTTTAAGACCTGATTTCGGTTTACTGGACGATTTCGAGGTCATCCACGACGCGGTTGCCGTCCACGACCGTGAAGAAGACCAGTACCTTGACGCCCGCCTTCAGCCCTTCGAAATTGAACTCCTCCGGCACCTTGTAGGTCTTGCCGTCGTCGAGCGTCAGCACGAGCGCCTTCGCGTCGACGGACTTGATCGTCGCCTCGACATCCGCGCTCTGCGCCCAGGTATTCAGGGGCGAGAAGATGCTGGCCGTGGCAAGCAGAGCAGCAATCAGGATACGCATGGTCGGAGCCTTCGGTGGGGTCGCTGTTGTTTCGTTACGGCGCACAGATAGCCCCTCGATTGTGGCGAAAATCGCCCGTGACCATGACATTTTCGGTACAAGTAATGACTTGATTGTTAACACTTTTCAAGAGTGCGGTCCGGCGCCTCAGGTAAGCGGCCCGTCACCCCGCGAACCGCGCGAAGTATTTCCCACAAGAAATTGCCACCAAGTTTGTCGGTTGCTGTGCAATCGTAAATTAACACCCTTCCCATAAGCTTTTTTCCCACATCGCAGAGATTAATGGAAAGGTTTGCACGATTGAAATTCCGGCTTCCGCCCGCTTCCAGATCCCTGCACCTTTTCCGTCGCCCCAAGGCTCCGGCTGCAATCGCGCTCATTATTTCACTGGCGGTCATCGTGACCGGCACAATTGTCGACAGGCGCAATACCGAGAACTATCGCAGCGAGCTGCGGGCAACCACCGAACGGGTGGCGGGCCATGTGGCGAGACGGCTCGTCTCCCGCATCGAAGTGGACACCCACGCGGGCCAGCACCTTATCCACGCGCTCGTGGACGATGCAAACGAAGCTCCCGAGGCCTTCAGGCCCTATCTCGACAAGGAGTTCCAGAACAACAGGCACTTCTTTGCCGCGGCAATCGCTCCCGACTTCAATCTCGCCCAGATCATCGACCGCGACGGCACGATGGACAGCACATCTGCGACGGTCGGCGGCATCGATCGCGCCCGCCTCGCCAACGACCTGAAATCGGTGCGCGGCCTCGACCGGATATCTCTCCTGAGCGGCTCGCAGGAGAACCACCTGACGCTGATCGTGCCGGTACGGGAAGAGGAAGGAAATGCAGCACCCCTATGGGGAGCGATCGCGATCCTCATCGACAAGAAGGGACTTCTGGAAGCCTCCGGCGTCACCTTCTCGCCGAACACGGCGGAGATGCCGAACCTCGTCAATCTCGACTGGCTGAGCGTGGCCCTGCGGGACAACGACAAGCCTGAATATTTCGCGTTCTACGGTGACGATTCCATCGAGAACAAGTCTCCGATCAGGCAGGACGTCCACCCGACGGGCGCCAACTGGACCCTGCTCACCGTTCCCCGTTCCGGATGGGATGTGACGCCGCCGGATCAGTTGCATGTCCGCCTGTCGATCGCGCTGGCCGCTCTTGCGATCATCGTGCCCATATTTATCGCGACTTCGCTGATTTCCGAGCGCAATCGCAATATTGCGGCCCTGAAGGCGCGGGAACTCAATCTCATCGAGCTCTCGCAGCGCTTCCGCCTCGCCATGGAGGCCTCCAATATCGGCATATGGGAGGTCACGGGCGAGTCTCACGATCTCTTCTGGGACGAACGCGCCGCCGGACTGCACGGCAAGGCTCCGGTCGGGAGAGGCAATCGCCTCAACGACTGGCTGAACTCGATCTATCCGGAAGACCGGGAGGCGGCGGAAACGCACTTCTTCAACTGCACCTGCAGCAACACCTCGTGCAGCGAGGTCTACCGCGTGCAACTGCCGGATGGCACCTTGCGATATCTCCGGTCCGCAGGCGCGAACTACCGCAATGCCGATGGCACCCTTCGCACCACGGGCATCGTCTGGGACGTGACGGCGGACATGGTGATGGCGCAGACGCTGCGCAACGCCAAGGAGAACACCGACATCAAGAATGCCGAACTGGAGCTGGCGCTCGACGAGCTGTCGAACCGCGAGCAGGAGCTGGAAGAGCTTTCGACCACGCTCGACCTCGCGCTTGCGTCCTACAATTGCGGCATATGGGAATCCAATCCGGTCACGCATGTCGAGAACTGGGACGCGCGCATGTGCCAATTGCACGGCATACCGTTTACCGACGGCATCATTCGCGCCGAGCAATGGATCGAGCTCATCCATCCGGACGACCGGCATCTGGCCATGCAGGGTTCCTACCATTTCAACGAGGACTTCCGGCCCGATGCGCTCGTCCTTCGTTTTCCCCAGCCGGACGGCTCGATCCGCTACATCCGCTCGATCGGCAAGCTGCACACGAACCGCGACGGGACCGAAAAAGTGGTCGGCATCGCCTTCGACGTCACGCAGGATGCGGTCCTCACCCAGCAGCTCAAGGCCGCCAAGGAAGAGGCCGATGCGAAGAACGCCGAACTCGAACTGGCCAAGAGCCGGATCGAGCACAACTCCCTGCACGATCCGCTGACGCTGCTCGCCAATCGCCGCAAGGTCGACATGGAACTCGACCGGCTGTCACGATCGAGCCATCAGGAGCGGCAGAAATTCTCCATCCTGCATCTCGACCTCGACCGGTTCAAGCAGATCAACGACACGCTGGGGCATGCGGCGGGTGACGCCATGCTCGTGCACGCCTCGCGCATCCTGTCGCGCAGCGTGCGCGGCTCGGACGTGGTGGCGCGCATCGGCGGCGATGAATTCGTGATTCTCGCGATCGGCAATTCCAGCGCCGAGCAGATGGCCCAGCTTGCCCAGCGCATCATCGCGGAATTCCACCAGCCCATCGATTTCGAGGGCTTTTCCTGTCGCTGCGGCGTCTCGATCGGGATTGCCCAGGCAAGCGGCATGAACGTCGACGCACGCCGCACGCTGGTGAACGCCGATATCGCGCTCTACCGCGCGAAAGGCATGGGCCGCAACCGCTACGAATTCTTCACGCAGAACCTGCAGGCCGAAATCGTCAGCCAGAAACGCACCGCCGACGAAGTGCTCGCCGGCATCGACAACAACGAATTCACGACCTGGTATCAGCCGCAGTTCGACGCCCGGACCAGCGAATTCACCGGCGTCGAGGCGCTGATCCGGTGGAACCATCCGCATCACGGGGTTCTTGCCCCGGACCGCTTTCTGAAGATCGCCGAGGACCTGAACGTCTCGGCCGTGCTCGACCAGATCGTGCTCGAAACCGTGATGAAGGACAAGCTGCGCTGGGCAGCGCTCGGCGTGAAGATCCCCAAGGTCTCCGTCAACGTCTCCTCCAGGCGACTGCATGACGAGACCCTGATAGAGACGCTGAAGGCGCTCGAAATAGCGCCCGGGGAAATCTCCTTCGAACTGGTGGAATCGATCTTCCTCGATGAAAGCGACGATTCCGCAGCCCTCAATCTCGAACGCATCAAGGAACTCGGCATCGATATCGAGATCGACGATTTCGGCACCGGCCACACCTCGATCGTCAGCCTTCTGAAGCTGAAGCCGAAGCGCCTCAAGATCGACCGCCAGCTCGTCATGCCGATCCTCAACTCGCCGCAGGAGCGCGCGCTCGTCCGCTCGATCATCGACATCGCCCGGTCGCTGGGCGTCGAAACGGTGGCGGAGGGCGTCGAGACGATGCAGCATGCCGGCATGCTGCGCGAACTCGGCTGCGATCTCCTACAGGGCTACGCCTTTTCCAGGCCGCTTTCCTTCAGCGATTTCACCGAGGCATCGCGCGGCGGCTGGCGGAAGGCGGCCGCGTAGGAACATCGTTCACCCTTCGCCCGCGCCCGCTCCTGCAAGAAAGGCCCGCTCCTGTAAGAAAGGCCCGCTCCTGTAAGAAAGGCTTGTCGCCCGCCGCCCTTTTTCATATGACAACGGCGTCAGAAATTGGCGGAGTGTCCTCCGCCGCAGCAGGTCCGCACTGCCATGTCGCATAATACGTTCGGTCATCTTTTCCGCGTCACCACCTGGGGTGAGAGCCATGGTCCTGCGCTCGGCTGCGTGGTCGACGGCTGCCCGCCCGGGCTGCGCTTCACCCTTGGGGAAATCCAGGCCTGGATGGACAAGCGCAAACCCGGCCAGTCCCGCTTCGTGACGCAGCGGCGCGAGGACGATGTTGTCAAGGTTCTCTCCGGCGTGATGACGGACGGCGACGGCGAGACGATGATCTCGACCGGCACGCCGATCTCCATGCTGATCGAGAACACCGACCAGCGTTCCAAGGACTACGGCGAGATCGCCCGCCGCTACCGCCCCGGCCATGCGGACTATACCTACGACGTGAAATACGGCATCCGCGACTATCGCGGCGGTGGCCGCTCGTCGGCCCGCGAGACGGCGGCGCGCGTGGCAGCCGGGGCGATCGCCCGCAAGGTGGTGCCGGGTCTCAATGTCCGCGCCGCGCTGATCCAGATCGGCAAGCACAGGATCGACCGCGCCAACTGGGATTGGGGCCAGGTCGACCAGAACCCGTTCTTCTGCCCGGATGCGGAGATGGTGCCGGTCTGGGAAGATTATCTCGATTCCATCCGCAAGGCGGGCTCTTCGATCGGCGCCGTGGTGGAGGTGGTTGCCGAAGGCGTGCCCGCCGGGCTCGGGGCACCGATCTACGGCAAGCTCGACCAGGACATCGCCGGGCTTTTGATGTCGATCAACGCCGTCAAGGGCGTCGAGATCGGCGACGGCTTTGCCTCGGCCGAGCTTTCCGGCGAGGAGAATGCCGACGAGATGCGCATGGGCAACGACGGCAAGCCGCTTTTCCTCTCCAATCATGCCGGCGGCATCCTGGGCGGCATCTCGACCGGAGAAGCGGTGATCGCCCGTTTCGCCATCAAGCCGACCTCGTCCATTCTCACCGAGCGCCGCTCGATCGACGCCGATGGCCACAATGTGGATGTCCGGACCAAGGGCCGCCACGATCCCTGCGTCGGCATCCGCGCCGTGCCGATCGGCGAGGCGATGGTTGCCTGCGCGATCGCCGATCACTATCTCCGCCATCGGGCACAAACCGGGCGCACTCTTCAGGAAAACGACACCCATGGCTTATGATCAAAAACACGTCGTCGATGCCATCCGCGCCTTCGAGGCCGGCGAGATCGTCGTCGTCACCGATGACGACGACCGGGAGAACGAGGGCGACCTGATCGTTGCCGCCGTGCATTGCTCGCCGGAGAAGATGGCCTTCATCGTGCGCCATACGTCGGGCATCGTCTGCGCGCCCATGCCGCGCGAGGAGGCCAAGCGCCTGAACCTCAATGCCATGGTGGCGGAAAACGACAGCGCGCACACGACCGCCTTCACCGTGACCGTCGATTTCAAGCACGGCACGACGACCGGCATTTCCGCCGAGGACCGGACGCTGACCGTTCGCAACCTCGCCAATCCGAACGCCGGCCCGAGCGATTTCGTGCGACCTGGCCATATCTTCCCGTTGATCGCCCGCGAAGGCGGCGTGCTGATGCGCTCGGGACACACGGAAGCCGCCGTCGATCTCTGCAAGCTCGCCAACCTGCCGCCGATCGGGGTCATCTCCGAACTGGTCAACGACGACGGCACCGTCATGCGCGGCCAGCAGGTTGCCGAGTTCGCGGTCAAGCACGGGCTGAAACAGGTTTCCGTCGCCGACCTCATCGCCTATCGCCAGCGCAAGGAAACCCTGATCGAACTGCAGTCGTCGTTCGAGATCGAAACCCTGCACGGCACGGCGAAGGCGCATGCCTATTCGCTCCCCTGGGACCCGATGCAGCATGTGGCGGTCATCTTCGGCGATATCCGCGACGGCGTCGACATTCCCGTCCGCCTGCATCTGGAAAACGTCACCCGCGACGTGTTCGGCTCCTACCGCCCGATCGACAAGTACATGACGAAGATCGCCGAAGAGGGCCGGGGCGTGGTCATCTACCTGCGCGAAGGATCGGTCGGCGTCGGCCAGAAGGATCACGGGCGCAAGCTTCGCCAGGACCAGGAGGCGCATGCGGAAGCCAAGGCGCGAGAGAGCGAATGGCTGGAAATCGGCCTCGGTGCGCAGATCCTCAAGGATCTCGGCGTCACCTCGATCAAGCTGCTCACCCGCAGCGAGCGTCACTATGTCGGCCTCGAAGGCTTCGGGATCAAGATTTCCGAGACCGTGATCTGCTGATCGACTTCTGATTGCATTCGGCTTCATCCACGTTAGATTGCCATCCTGTTGAGGGGCGGCAATTTTTCGTGTACGAATAATATGAAGATCGTTTGGGACGAGCCGAAGCGACAGATCAATCTCGAGAAACACGGCCTCGACTTCGCGGATCTCGACTTCGAGTTCTTCCTCTCGGCAGTAACCATCCCAGCAAGAGACGGGCGTTCCAAAGCCGTCGGCCGCCTCCGGGATGGAACAATCGTGGTGATATACCTGACGCTTGGCTTGGAAGCGATCTCGGTTATCTCGATGCGCCCGGCCCGTAGGGATGAAAGGAGCTCGGTCGAATGAACATCAAAGCCGAAAAGCAAAAGGAATTTCAGCCCGGCCGCGGTTACACAAAGGAGGACTGGGACGCGGTGGATAGTCCTCCTCTGACCGATGAGGAACTGGCGAACATGCGTCCCTTCAGGGAGGTCTTCCCAGAGATCGCCGAGAAGATGGAAAAGGCTATTGCGGCGCGCGGCCGTCCGAAGGTCGAGGCGCCGAAGGTGGCGGTAACGCTCCGGCTCGATCCCGACGTGCTCGAAAAGTTCAAGGTATCGGGCAAGGACTGGCGCACCAGGATGGCCGAGGAACTGCGCAAGGCTGCCGGCCTCTGAGACTGCCTACCGGCTTGCGGCCAGGATCGCCTCGATGAAGCGGTGCGCCTTCAGGGCGTCTTCACCGGTGACGCGGAGCGGGGCACCGTTCCGGACGGCGTCGACGAAGTTCCCGATCAGCGCCCGGTGCATCCCGTGCCCGAAGGCCATGGGGTTGGCCCCTGCCCCGCTGCCGGCCTTCTCGCCGGCTTCCACAATGCCGGCTTCCACAATGCCGGTGCCGTCCATGAAAGCGGCTTCGAGCCTGTCGCCGGCAAACACGGCGGCGCCCTTCGTGCCGATGAGTTCGATGCGTTCCGGCAGGCCGGGATAGGCGCAGGTCGTGGCGTTCAGCGTGCCGATCGCGCCGTTTTCGAAAGAGAACGCCGCCGCCGCCAGGTCTTCCGTCTCCATCGAATGGATCGGCGTCGTGCGGACAAAGGACGAGACCTCCTTCGGCGTCCCGGCATAACTCAGAAGCAGATCGATCGTGTGGATGCCCTGGGTGAGCAGCACGCCGCCGCCGTCGCGTGCCCTGGTGCCCCGGCCCTCGACATCGTAATAGCTCTGAGGACGCCAGTTGCGGATCGCCGCCGAGGCTTCGACCAGATCGCCCAGCCGGCCGGACCTGACGATCTCGTCCAGCTTCAAGGCTGCCGGACGGAAGCGGTTCTGGAGGACCATTCCAAGCAGCACGCCGGCATCCTTCGCCGCCTTGACGATCGCCTCGGAGCGTTCCCAGGAAATGTCCAGCGGCTTTTCCAGCAGGATGTGCTTCTTCGCGGCTGCGGCGCGCTCAACAAGTTCCAGATGGCTGCCCGGCGGAGTGAGGATCAGGATCGCCTCGATCGCCTTGTCGGCGAAGATCGCGTCGAGATCGCCGCTCGTCGGGATTGAAGGATATTGCGCGGCGAAAGCTTCCCGCCGGGCAGCCGTCTGGCTATGGGCGGCCACGCATTCGATGCGGTCCGACAGGTCCAGCAGGGCGCGGGCGTGGTGGCCTGCCGCCATGCCGAGGCCGATCATCGCCACTTTCAATTTCGCCATTTTATCCCTCCCGGTGTGCATCAAATATCGTTTGTGCCGTGTGGCCCCTCATCCGCCCTTCGGGCACCTTCTCCCCGCCGGGGAGAAGGGGTATGCCGCGATGTCGCTATTTCCTCCTCTCTCCTGAGGGGAGAGGGTGGCCGAGCAAAGCGGAGGCCGGGTGAGGGAGCGGCTTGCTCCATCGCGAGCCTGGACCAGCCTACCCCAAAACCTCAAGCGTCCGCATGATGCCGCGCAGTTCCGCCAGACCCTTGAGACGGCCGATGCAGGAATAGCCGGGATTCACCCGTTTACCAATGTCGTCGACAATCGCGTGGCCATGGTCGGGGCGCATGGGGATCTGCCAGTCCGCCCGGCCTTCGGCCTTACGGCGCTTTTCCTCCGCCAGCAGCGCCATGACGATACGAACCATGTCGGTATCGCCTTCCAGATGCTCGGCTTCATGGAAGGAGCCGTCGCCTTCCCTGGTGACGTTGCGCAGGTGGGCGAAGTGGATATCAGGCGCAAATTCCTTCGCCATGGCGACAAGGTCGTTTTCCGGGTTGGCGCCGTAGGAACCGGTGCAGAGCGTGATGCCATTCGACGGCGACTTCACCGCCGCCAGCAGCGCGCGGGCATCCGACGCCCTGCAGACGACGCGCGGCAGGCCGAAAAGCGGAAACGGCGGATCGTCCGGGTGGATCGCCATCCTCACGCCCACCTCTTCGGCCACCGGAACGATCTCCTTGAGGAAGGCGAAGAGATTCTCGCGGAACCCGCTTTCCGAAAGCTCCCTGTAGACATCCAGCATGCGGTTGAGGCTCTGCCGGTCGTAGACGAATTCGCGCGCTGGCACCCATTCGATGAGATTGCGCTCCAGCCGGGCGAGATCGCCTTCGCTCGCTGCCTTCAGCCAGGCCTCGGCCTTGGCAATGCGGTCGGCGGGGTGATCGACGTCCGCGCCGGGGCGTTTCAGGATAAGGACGTCATAGGCGCAGAACTCGACGATATCGAAACGCAGCGCCGTGCCGCCATGCGGCATCTCGTATTCGAGATCGGTGCGGGTCCAGTCGGTGATCGCCATGAAGTTATAGCAGATCGTCCTGATCCCGGCCCTGGCGACGGCGCGGATCGACGCCTTGTAATTCTCGATCAGTTCGCGATAGCGGCCGGTGCGGGTCTTGATGTCCTCGTGGACAATGATGCTCTCCACCACCGACCACGTCAGCCCCGCCTCCTCGACGATCGCCTTGCGCCCGGCGATTTCCTCGTCCGGCCAGATGCGGCCATCATTCAGGTGATGAAGCGCGGTGACGATGCCGGTCGCGCCGGCCTGCCTCACATGCGGAAGCTTCACCGTGTCGTCCGGTCCGAACCAGCGCCAGGTCTGTTCCATTGTCCTGTTATCCTGTTAGAGCCGAACGCCGGTGGCGGCGTCGAAAAGATGGCTGCTGGCGGGGGCCAGCGTCAGGTTGAGCACTTCGCCGGTATGGATGAAAAGCCGCTCGCGAAGCTGGGCCGAAATCTTCTGGCCGTCAACCATGCCCTGCACGAAGGTCTCCGAACCGGTCGGCTCGATGTTCGTGACGGTCATCGGAATACCGCCGGACGTGGCGATCGTCAGGTGCTCGGGACGGATGCCGTAAGTCACCGCCGCGCCGGTGGCGGCGGACGCTTCCGCATCGAGCGGCAGGCGGACGCCATTTTCCGTCACCACCGACCTGCGATCCTCCACAACCCTGGCGGCAAGGAAATTCATCGACGGCGAACCGATGAAGCTCGCCACGAAGGTGTTGACCGGCCTGTCATAAAGATCCAGCGGCGCGCCGACCTGTTCCACGATGCCGTCCCTCATCACCACGATGCGGTCGGCCATGGTCATGGCCTCGATCTGGTCGTGGGTGACGTAGACGGTGGTCGTCCTGATGCGGGCGTGGATGTCCTTCAGTTCGGCGCGCATCTGCACGCGCAGCTTGGCGTCGAGGTTCGACAGCGGCTCGTCGAAAAGGAAGACTTTGGGATTGCGGACGATGGCGCGGCCCATGGCGACGCGCTGGCGCTGGCCGCCGGAAAGCTGTTTCGGATAGCGCTGGAGATAATCGGAGAGGCCGAGGATGCGGGCGGCATCCGCAACGCGGGAGGCGATTTCCTCCCTGGATTTCCTGGCGAGCCGGAGCGAGAAACCCATGTTCTCGGCAATCGTCATGTGCGGATAGAGCGCATAGTTCTGGAAGACCATGGCGATGTCGCGGTTCTTCGGCTCGACATCGTTGATGACGCGGCCGTCGATGCGGATCGTGCCATCGGTGATCTCTTCCAGCCCGGCGATCATGCGCAGAAGCGTGGACTTGCCGCAACCGGAGGGGCCGACCAGCACGACGAAGGCGCCATCCGGCACTTCGACCGAAACGCCCTTGATGGTTTCGAAATCGCCATAGGCCTTGCGGACGTTCTGGATTTCAACGGAAGCCATGAGTTTATCCTGGGATTCGAGTGGTTGGCCCCAGTTGGTCCGCGGCGCGGACGGCCGCGAGCAGGCTGAGGCCGGTGTGATAACCGGGGTCGAGGTCGGGCGTGGCCGGCACGAAATCCACCGGACCGTCCCCCTCCCTGGTCGTTGTCATGGTCTGATAGGCGATCGGCGGCGTTCCACGCCAATAACGTTCGAAAAAGGCCGCATGCGCCGTCTTCCAGACACGCAGGCTTTCCGCGCTGCCGGTGCGTCGATGCACCAGCGCCGCGGAACGGATGGTCTCCGGCAGCGACCACCAGGGACAATAGGGACTCTCAGCCTCACCCGTCGTGACGGACACCGTGAGCGCGATACCCGGGCCGACGAAACCCTTGTCGAAGGACGCAACGAGAATGCGCTCCAGGGTTCGGATCAGCGCGGGGTCGACATTGTCGTCGAGATAGTCGAGCGCGAAACCCACGAATTCGATGCCGTGGCCGACATTGCACAAGTCTTCACCCGGCACGTTGCGCAGCAGGCCGGCCGCAGCATCGTAGTGCCGGTCGATGACATGGGCGATGAAGCGGTCGGCATAGGCGAGATGCGCCGTATGGCCGAAACGCTTCAGCATGCCGGCGGCGCCGAGCAGGATCATGCGCGGGCCGAAATCGTCCGCCTGAACGGCAAGGCTGTCGAGCGACAGCAGCCGGCGCTCGTCCATCTGGAAACGGTTGCTCTCGATCGATGCGATGACGCGGTCGAGATAGGCGAGATGGCCGGCAAGGCCGGACAGGCCGTAGCGGCTCGCCGCGGCCACCAGCCCCTTGGCAACGAAGGCGTCGGAATAGGTGAAGATCAGCGCCGGCTTTTCCTGGGGCCGGATGACATCGGCCGCGTCCGCGCAGGTCGGCACCATATCCCTGTCATAGCAGAAATAGGCGTGCCCATCGGGCTTCTGCAGCGCGGCCAGCAGATCGTAGAGGCGCCGGCCGGCGGCATCGAGTTTTTCGGCAAGCGGCGGCAGTTCCGTCTCGAAGAATTCAGCATGGGTGACAAGCGCTTCGAGCCCCCGCCCCTGAATCCAGCCATAGGTATAGCCAGGGCCGCGGATGCCGTCTTCGGCGCCATAATCCTTCAGCGTCAGGCTGTTCTGCTTGATATTGAGGAACCCGCCGCCGAGCACCGGGCGTTGCAGCATCCAGTAGAGCGTGCCGGCATTGGCCGCGGCATAGGTCCTGCGCGCCTCTTTGAAGAATTCCATCGCCGTCACTCCTTGAGGCCGGTGCTGGCGACACCCTGCACGAAATTGCGGCGCAGGATGACGAAGAGCAGGATGGAGGGGATGAGCACCGTTGCCGAAGCGGCGCTGAGGCGTCCGAGATCGACGGTAAAGCCCGTCTGGAACAGCGCCAGGCCCACCTCGATCGTATAGCTGGAGCGGGTGGTCGTGACGATCATCGGCCAGGCGAAGGCGGTCCAGGCCTGGAAGAAGGCGAGCACGGCGAGCGCCCCCAGCGCCCCGCGCAGGAGCGGCAGCACGATGCGGAAGAATATCCAGAATTCCCCTGCGCCATCGATGCGGGCGGCTTCCAGCAACTCGTCCGGGATCGAGTGAATGACGTTCTGCCGGATCAGGAAAATGCCGAAGCTCATCACCAGATAACCGAGCAGCAGACCCCAGACGGAGTTCAGGATGCCGAGGCTCTTCGCCTGGAAATAAAGCGGGATCATGTAGACTTCGAACGGCACGATCGCGGTCGCGAGGAACAGCGCGAAAAGGACGTTCATCGTCTGGAAGCGAAACTTGCCGAAGATATAGCCCGCGATTGCCGAGGTGGCGACGATGGCGACCGTCGACATGACCGCGAAGGCGAGGCTGTTGCCGATCCAGCGCAGCAGCGGCGTCTCCCCGAGCACGGCGGAGAAATTGGCGACGGTCGGATCATGCGGAATGATGGTCGGCGGCCAGGCAAGCATTTCCGCCGGCGTCTTGAAGGCGTTCGCCACGAGAAAGACGAGCGGCAGCAGCATCAGGATCGAAACGGCGACCAGGAAGATGTCGATCGCGAGGTTCGTCAGCTGCTTCCTGCGGCGCAGGCGGCGGCTTTCGGCAAGTTCCTCCGCGGTCGGTTCGACATGGGTGGTCATGAGTTCGATGGTCATGCCTTGCCCCTTTCCCGCAGCATGGAGAACTGGATAAGCGTCAGCACCAGCACGATGACCAGAAGCACCACGGCTTCCGACGCGGCGTAACCGACGCGGTAGTTGCGGAAACTGTTTTCCAGCATGTCGAGGACCAGCACGCGCACCTGCCGGCCGGGGGCGCCCTGCGCGTCCGAGGCCAGCACGAAGGCCTGGGCGTAGACGTTGAAGCCCGAGACCAGCGTGACGACCGAGACGTAGAGGGTAATGGGTTTGAGCATCGGGATGGAGAGATACCAGAAGCTCTGCGGGCCGGAGGCGCCGTCGAGCTTGGCGGCCTCATAGAGCGAGACCGGCAGGTTCTTGAACCCGACGATATAGATCAGCACCGCATAACCCAGCGCCTGCCAGGAGCAGAGGACGATGATGCAGATGACGGACAGGACCGGATCGAACAGCCAGTTCTGCGCCGGAATGCCGAAGAAATTCAGGAATGCGTTGAGCGGTCCGAGCCGGGCGTCGAATATCCACTTCCACGCCATGGCGGCCGGCACCAGCGACACGACATGCGGAATGAAGACCGCCGTCTCGTAGAACCCGGCCATTCTCGACCGGGTGCGGTGGAAGATCAGCGCGGCGATGACGAGCGCCATCGGGATCGTCAGGATGAGCACGCCGAAGGCGATGATCGTCGTGTTGACGAGCGCGTCGAGGAACAGATGGTCGCCCGTCAGCTCGCGGAAATTCGCAAGCCCGATGAACGGCTTGTTCTTCGACAGGATATTCCACTGGAAAAGGCTGAGCCTCAGCGTGTCGGCGATCGGATAAAGCCGCACATAGGCGAAGATCGCCAATGTCGGCAGTATCGCGAGGATCGCAAAAATGAATCTTTTGCGCTTCAGCATGCAGTCATCCTTGATGAACGCCCATCCCTGATAAACGCCCGGGGCGATGATGCTCCGGGCGGATGTCATTGGCGAGTGGCGGACGATGATTATTTCGCCAGCAGGCCTTCCCGGTCGAGGATGGCGCTCACTTCGTCGCTCGTCTTCTTCAGGAAAGCGTCGATCCTGGCATCGTCGCCTGCCATGGAAGCATCGGCGAAGGCGACGACGAGCTGGGCCGCGACACGGGTCAGGATTTCCTCGATCGGGCCGATCGACGGCAGCGTGAAGAATTCGTAGCCCTGCGGATAGTTGACGAAGGCCGCGAAAGCCGGCTGCTTCGCGGTCACGCTCGAATAGTCGACGCCCGAACGGTTCGGCAGCCAGCCAACATTCTGCAGGAGCCAGACGAGATTCTCCGGCGTATTGGCGGCCTTTGCGAATTCCCAGCCCATGTCCGCGTCGTCGCCGGCGACGTAGAGATTGGTCGGCAGGGCGATCGAACCGCGAGGAAGGGGTGCAGTCGCATATTTCAGGTCCGGCGCCTTCTTGGCGATATCGCCGATCACCCAGGATTCGCGGATGAACATGGCCGTCTGGCCGCGTTCGAAGGCATCCGCATCGGCGGGCATTTCCGGCGTGACCGTCTTGGCGGTGAAGATGTTGGCGAGATACTGCTTCAGCGCCTTTCGGCCGGCCTCGTTGGCGAAGTTGGTCTTCCACTTCCCGTCGCCCGCCGGAACCAGGATCGCGCCGCCGAACTGGTGCATGTTGATCCAGAATTTTTCGGCAATGCCCTGGCCGCCGCCGGAAAGGCGCAGGCTCCAGCCGGAGACGGTGGCCTTGCCGGAAGCGTCGCGCTTCGTCAGCTTCTCGGCATAGGCGGAATATTCCTCCATGGTCTTCGGCGGGGCGCTGAGGCCTGCGGCCTTGAACATGTCGGTGTTGTAGTAAAGCGCCCCCTGCCCACGGAAGAGCGGCACGCCGTAGACGACGCCACCGTAACTTGCGGTGTCGCTGAAGAACTTGTCGAAGTTCCTGGTATCCTTGACGAAAGTCGAGATGTCGTCCGGCGCCTTGGGCAGGAGATCGTTTTCGAGATAGCGCGTGGCCGTGGAGCCTGAAAGCTCGATGACGGTGACACCTTCCTGGCCGCCGGTGAGGCCGAGCGCCACACGCTTTTCATGTTCGCGAAGAGCGATCGCCTCGACCTTCACGTCGAGATCCGGATGGGTCGCTTTCAGCCCCTGGGCGACATGTTCATAAAAGGGCGCCATTTCCGGGTAACCGCTCCAGACCGTCAGCGTCTCGGCCGAAGCAGAGGCGATGCCGGAGAGAAGCGTGCCGGAGAAAGCCACGCCCATCAGCAGCGCGCGGGTGGAAATCCTGGTCTTCACTGATGCGTTTTTCATGTCCCTGTTCCCTTGTTGTTGTTGAAAAAAGCTCTCATGCAACCGGTTGCGTGTCAAGCATCGGACGTCTGTTCGAAGCGGCGCGCATCATTGCGTTTTCTCCTCAGTCGCCGTTCGCGAGTGCGATGGCGCAATCGGCCAGCGCTTCGGCCGAGCCCGGCGCGAACGTCGCGGCCAGACCGTAGTAACGGTGCGCCTCGTCCACTTCGTAGCCGCCATGGCGGAACTCGCTGGCCGGGGGGATGTAGCCGGGATTGTCGTCGGCGAAACCGATGACGAAAGCCGGCCTTTCCGGGCCGAGCGCGGCACGGATCGAAAGCGCCGTCTCCGCGAAGATTTCGCCGGGAAGCGCCACGACGGGCACGCCGCCCCAGCGGAGGACGGTAACGCGCGCCGCAAGCGGCTCGGGGATGACGGGCGCGACCGTTCGCGCCCATCCGGCCCAGTGGCCGAGCAGGCTCCTGCGCGCCGGTTCCGCGGTTCGGGCCTCCTCGCGCCAGAGCTTTTCGAGATCTCCGGGCGCTTCGGTCTCACGCCGCTCGAACCGGAGGGCGACGGTTCCGTTTCCGACGACCACCGTATCCGGGAGCGGCTGTTCATCCGCCGCGAGTGCTGCCTCCGCCACCTTGCGGCCGATGCGTTCAGCAGCCTCGTATGTACGGTCGGGATTGGCGGAAAGCGTGATCGAGGCATGCGCCGAATGGCCGGTATTGGCGTCGCCGACGCAACCGGTCATGAACAGCGCCACCGCGCCGGGATAGGTCTCCTCCAGCGCCTGGCGGACGAAATGCGGATAATCCGCGGTCCAGAGAAGATTGTCGGCGGCCAGCACGACCGGATGGCAGGCATAGGCGACGACGACCGCGATCATGCTGCCGTCCCCACCCCGGATGCGCAGCAGCGGCAGGGAAGCGTCCACCGGTCCGCCGGGATGGCGCCGGTTGCGCGCGATCCCCGGGTCGCTTCCCTGCCCCACCGCGATTGTCGCCGGCCGGCGCGCTGCGGCAGCCTTGCCGATCGCCGCGACGCAGGCATCCTCCAGCCGCTCCAGATAAGCCGGATCGGCGGCGAGGCTCAGCCTTCCCGCCATGGAGACAGGACCGCCGTGATTGTGAAGCGCCGCGACCACGACGTTTTCAGCCGGCAGCATGCAACGCTCGCGGATGCGGGCGCTCATGGCCGTATCGATGCCGATGACATCGGCGACGACGACGGCGGTGTCGCCGATCGCCACGGCCCGCACCGTGAGCGGATCGTGCGCGCCTGCGGCGGGCAGGCTGCGGGCCGCGAAGCCGGACATCAGAAGCCCCGGCGGCGGCGTGATATCGATGATGGCGGCCCCGGCCCGGATCATTGGCAAAACGCCTTTTCACCATGGACCCAGGTCTCGCAAACCCGGATCGCCCGGTCGCCCTGCGACCAGTCGAAACGAATGAGATCGGCCCGCGCGCCGACTTCCAGCCGCCCCCGGCCACCCGCGAAACGGCCGGGATTTTCCGTCGCCAGCAACAAGGCGTCGGCCAGGGGGATATCGGCCATTTGCGCGGCGAGCGCCACATTGGCGGAAAGCGGCAGGCTGGCGCCTGCAAGATAGGGCGTGCCGGCGACACCGATGCGGCCTTCCGGCGAAACCTCGACGCGACCTCCCACCGGCTGCTCGTAGAGGCCGGGCGGCATGCCGGCGAGCGCCACCATGTCGGACACGAGGACCGCGCGTTCCATGCCCTTGGCGCGCAGCATGGCCTTGAAAGTATCGGCCGGCAGGTGCCAGCCATCGGCGATGAAACTCGCCGTCAGCCGGTCGTCGGCAAGTTGTGCCCAGATGAAATTCGGGTGACGCGGCAGGATGGCGGCAGCGCCATTGCCGAGATGGGTGGAGAGGACCGCGCCCGCCTCCGCCGCGGCATGGATTTCCTCTGGCGTCGCATCGGTGTGCCCGAGCGCGACGTGGACCCCGCGCGCCGTCAATGCCCGGACATAATCGATGCTGCCCTCGTGCTCCGGCGCGATGGTCACCATCGAAACGAGATTGCCGGAAACCCTCTGCCAGCGCTCGAATTCCGCTACCGACGGCGGGCGGACGTGCTGCAGCGGATGGGCTCCGCGCGGGCCGTCCTTGCCGGAAATCGACGGGCCCTCGACATGCACGCCGGGCACCATTTCGGCAATCAGCCGATGGCCGGCCCGGATACCACCGGCGAGAGCCTCCAGCGTCTGCAGGATCGTTTCCCCGGATGCCGTGATGATCGTCGGCAGCCAGGTGGTGACCCCGACGCTCAACAGTTCCTCGCAGAGCGAAAGAACGATCTTCGGCGTCACTTCGCCATTGTTCAGGTCGAAACCCCGGAAGCCGTTGACCTGAAGGTCGATCAGGCCCGGAGAGACATAGTGTGGGCCGGTGTCTTCCGAGGGACGGATAGCGGCGATCCTGCCGTCGGCGATCTCGATCGCGATGCCCTTGCCGGTACGGGGATCGATACCGTCGACGACCATGGTCAAAGCGCCCTCACCCGTCCTTCGAAATTGGCGATGAAGCGGCTGTTCGCCTCGTCTCCGCCCGGCGCATTGCCGCTGCGCCATACCGGCGGCTCGATGCCCCGTTCGACAAGCTTGGCGACGGTTCGGATGACGAGGCAATTCAGCGTGAAGGCGTTGGCGAAGGTGGAGATCGCCGCGATATTCTCACTCATGCCCGGCACGGTCACGACGGCATCGCCGATCGGGACCTTCGTATCCACGGCTATGTCGACGATATCGTGGAGATTCTGCCTGGTCGGATGGCGCGCGGGATGATCCGGCGCGGTGTTAGCGGCATGCTGGCGAGAGTTGATGCCGATCAGGAAGACCCCGCGACGGCGTGCTTCAAGCGCCGCATCGATCAGCGCCGCGTTGATGCCGTACGCATTCACCAGGATCAGCAGGCCGGTTTCGCCGAGCCGCTGGTTGGCGATCACCACCTTGCCGTAACCGGGGGTACGCTCGATCGCCATGGAGCGCAACGCGCCGTTCGAAAGCAGCGTGCCCTCGTCAAGGATCGCGCTGATATGCATCAGCCCGCCGGCCCGGAAGAAGACTTCCTGCGAGGCGAGATTGGAATGGCCGCCCGGCCCGTAGATATGCACCAGCCGGTCGGCGGCGATCTGGTCGGCAAGCTTTGCCGCAGCCTGATCCAACGGCGCCTTCTCCTCTTCCAGAACCCGGCGCATCAAAGCCTGCGTCGAGGCGAAATAACCTTCGCAGAGTGCATCCGCATCGATCACGGTCTTCTCAGGCATCGGGGTCGGAGTCCTTGTCGAGATAAAGGGTGCAAGCCTCATGGATGCGCAGGACGCTGGCCGGGCATTCGGTGCTGAGAGGCCCGTAAAGCGTCTTCGAAACCGCCAGGCGCTTGACGGCGCCCGGCACGACGCAGAAGAGACGGTCGGCCCGCATCAGGCGCGGCACGGTCAGCGTCACCGCGCGATGCGGAACCGAAGCAAGGTCGGGAAAGCAATCGTCGTCCACCTGCTGCTGCCGGCAGATATCGTCGAGTTCGACGATCTTGACATCGGCAGGGTCATTGAAATCGGCGACAGGCGGGTCGTTGAAGGCGATATGGCCGTTCACGCCGATGCCGAGGCAGACGAAATCGACCGGCGCTTCGTTCAGAAGGTCGCAATAACGCCGAACCTCCGCTGCGGCATCCGGCTCCGGTGTGATGCGATGGACGGCGGCAAAGGGCAGCCGGGAAAAGACATGCTCGTCCAGCCAGTTGCCGAAGCGGGCCGGCGAGGATGGCGGCAGGCCGATATACTCGTCCATGTGAAAAGCGGCGACACGGCTCCAGTCGATGCCCGGCGCGGCGCAAAGCGCCTTCAGCATGTCCGCCTGACTGGGCGCGGCGGCAAACACCATCCGCACCCCAGACTGGCGGGCAAGACGCCCGGCCAGTGCGGCCGCGATGTCGGCCGCCGCCGCCGCCCCCATTTCCGCCCGCGTTGCAAAGCTTTCGACCGAGAGCCGGTCGACGGTCCGCCGTGTTTCCGGCGAAGGACGAGGGGCAGTGACGAGGTTCAACGCGGTCTCCATGTCGTCGATACGGGGAACCGCGCGCGTCGCCGCGCCCGTTGCAGTTCCCCATTTTTCTTGTTGCCGGAAGACTTTCATGCAACCGGTTGCATGTCAAGTGGATGAATGGCAGTCTTCGCGCTCGAATTGATGGAGCGGTGGCATTCGTGGTAGTCGGATCGAAAACGGACGGGTTTCCAGAATCCATGATCAAGCGAGCCAAGGGCGTCACCATCAGCCAGGTCGCGGAAGCGGCCGGGGTCGCACGTTCCAGCGTCTCGCGGGCCTTTACCCGGCCGGACATGCTGAGCCCCGAAACCGTCACCCGCATCATGAAGGCCGCCGAGGCGCTGGGCTACGTGCCGAACCACACGGCGCGCGCGCTGAGCACCGGCCGCCACGGCAATGTCGGGCTGATCGTGCCGGACATCGCCAACCCTTTCTTTCCGCCGATGATCCAGGCGGCCCAGATCGAGGCGGACCGGTCCGACTTCTGCATCTTCCTCGGCAATACCGAGGAAAACCCCAAGCAGGAGGACAAGCTGGTCAGCCGGTTCGCGGGCCAGGTGGAAGGACTGGTGCTGGCCTCCTCGCGCCTTTCCGACGAGCGCATCCGCGCCCATGCCGGCCAGTTGCCGCTCGTGCTGATCAACCGCGATCTCGACGGCATTCCCCGCGTGCTGATCGACAGCGGTTCGGGCGTGCGCGAGGCGGTCGAACACCTGGCCAGGCTCGGGCATGGCAAGATCGTCTATGTGAGCGGCCCGTCAACCTCCTGGTCCAACAAGCAGCGGCGCTCCGCGGTGCGGGCGGCCGCATCCAGCCTCGAGGTCCAGGTCGAGACCGTGCCGGCCGTGCTGCCCAGCTACAATTCCGGCCGCAACGCGGTCGGCGCCATCCTGGCCACCGGGGCGACGGCCGCAATCGCCTTCGACGACCTGACGGCGCAGGGCGTGCTGGCCGGCCTTGCCGAAAAGCATGTGAGCGTCCCCGGCGATTTCAGCCTGATCGGCTGCGACGACGTGCTCGGGGCGATGACCTACCCGGCGCTCACCTCCGTTTCCAACCGCTCGATGGAGGCCGGCCGCGTCGCCGTTTCGCTGCTGCTCGACATGCTGCAATCGCGCGCCATCCGCGACGTGCGCTACGTGTTGGAAACCCATCTCGTCGTGCGGAACACGACGGCCGCCCCGCGATAGGCGCGGGAACCTTGTCGTCCGGGGCGGGTTCGGGAAGCGTCCCCCAACCTGCCTCCGGAGGCTTCGATGCCCAGGAAAAAGAAATGGTCACAGGACGTGACCGAGCATAGCGACGCGCTGGATCTCAAGGAAGGCGTGTTCAAATCACGCAGTCCCAGGAAGATCGCGGATTCGCTCAAACATTCGGCCGAGGCCAGCGACAGGCGCAAGTCGAGCCCGTTCCGCTCGGCCATGTCGATGCTGAACTTCTACATCAACCGGGCCGGCGACCAGCTTTCCGGGTCGAGGCGCGCGACGCTGGAAAAGGCCAAGGACGAGTTGCGCAAGGACTATGGCCGTGAACCGAAGCGGTAAGAACGCGCCGCCCGGCCTCGACGCCGCTGTTCCCGCGACCGACACGACCGTGGAGGCGATTTTCCTCCAGCCCCGCGGCCGGGTGCCTGCCCCTCCGGTCTGCCAGCCTGCCGATCCCTGCCTGCGACCCGGTGGAAGGGATCGCGCTTCGAAATGCCGTTGGCGGAGCTGACAGGCGGCGAAGGGCGCGGCATCCGTCCGCCCCTCATAAGCCGGCATATTCGGGCCATTAGATTTAAGCCGGAAGGGGTTTTCCAGCCCGGAGAGCGTTTGACCGTCCCTGAAATATATGGCTACCTTATACCCTAGCGCGAACGGGGGGAGACTGTTTCGCGCCGCCACCATCCGGCCTCGCCCGTAAGGTGCCGGACTGAACTCCGGGAGGAGAGTGCAGTGAAACGATTTCTCGCAGGCGCGCTGGCGCTGGTGTTTTCCGCAGTGATGTCGCCGGGTGGCGTGAACGCAGCCGACGACAACTATCCAAGCCGGCAGATCACGCTGATCGCCGGCTTTCCGGCCGGCAGCGGCGCCGATGTCTACGCCCGCTTCTTCGCAAAGAAGCTCGAGGAAAAGCTCAAGCAGACCGTCATCGTCGAAAACAAGCCGGGCGGCCTCGGAAGCCTTTCGGTCGTCGCGCTGAAAAACGCGAAGCCGGACGGGTATACGATGCTGATCGGCTCCGCCGACCAGTTCACCGCCGCGCCGCACGTCTTCAAGAGCCCGCCCTATGATCCGCTGACCGATTTCGACTATATCGCGCCCGTCTTCAGCCAGGCGTTCATGATGCTGGTCAGCGCCAAATCGCCCTACAAGCACATTTCCGAACTGACGACCGCGATGAAGGAAAAGGGCGACAAGGCCTCCTACGCCACGCCGAACTTCCCGGCGACGATCCTCGCCGAGATGTACAAGGCCAATGCCGGGGGCCTGGACACGCTGCAGGTGCGCTACAAGACCAGCGCCGACTCCCTGAACGATTTCGCCAGCGGCGCGATCGACTACATGGTCGGCGATCCGGTCTTCGGACTGGCCCGCTCGCGCGACGGGACGTTGCGCATTCTCGCGGTCAGCACGGCAAAACGCATCTCCTCCGTTCCCGACATCCCGACCTTCCAGGAGGAAGGCGTGCCCAATGTCGACGTCCGCATCTGGTGGGTCCTGGCAGCGCCCAAAGGTACGCCGAAGCCGATCCTGGACAAGATGCACAAGGTGATGACGGAGGTCACCACCAGCGAGGAGTCCCGCAAGTTCGTCGGCACCAATGGCGGCGAACCGATGACCCTCGACAACCCCCAGGCCACCCTCGACTACGCGACGATGGACGTGAAGCGCTGGGAAGACTGGGCGAAGATCGGCAAGATCGAGAAGCAGTAGGCGGCCGGAAAGCCGCATGGGAAAGGCCGGGCTTCATTCCGGCCTTTCCCCATTGCGCGAAACCGGAGCGGCGCACGCACGCAGGAGCGTACCTCACTCGCCGCGCCAGCCGTCCTGGTAGACAACCTTGTCGACGTCGGCGAAGCGGGCGATGCGCAGAAGCTCGGCGTCCAGTTTCTCCAGCCGGCCGACGGAAGGCCGAACGCCCTTTTCCAGCCATAGCCGCCTGACGTCGAGCACATTCGCCCTGCGGTCTGCCTTCATGTCGATGCGCCCGATCATCCGGTCGCCTTCGAGCAGCGGAAAGACGTAATAGCCGTATTGCCGTTTGGGCTCGGGCACGAAAACCTCGATACGGTAGAAGAAATCGAAGAGCCGCTCGGCCCGGTCACGGTCGCGCAGGAGCGGATCGAAAGGGCTGAGCACGCGCACGCGGGCCGGCGGTTCGGGAATATCGCCGGGATTTTCCGGAAAACCCGCGAAGGCGAACGACGGGCGCGGCCGGCCGCCATTGGCGGAGCCGATCAGCACTTCCGTCAATTCGTCGCGATGATCGGCCACCCAATCCTTCGCCTCCTGCGGCGTCACGAGGTCCCAGAAGGCGGCGATCTCCCCCGAGGTTGCGAAACCGAGCCTCTCCAGTGCGCTGCGGCAGGCCCAGTCGATGAACTCCTCGTGGCTCACTTCCGGTTCGTGATGGCGCGGCGGGATGACCCGTTCCATCAGGTCGTAGATCTTCTGGAAATTGACCCGGCCGGCAATCGCGAGCTTGCCCGTATGCCAGTAATATTCGAGGGCCGTCTTGTTCGGATGCCAGTTCCACCAGCCGCCGGACTTGTGGTCTTCCGTCTTCATGTCGCGCGACATGATCGCGCCGTTCTCGGCGATGTGCCGGAACGTTTCCTCGAAAGCGGCGTCAAAACCCTCGCCGTGCCATTTCCTCCAGCGCTCGGCGAGGATCGGCTCCCGGCGGAGAAACCGGTGCTTCCAGTACCGGAAGAGGCGCGAGGGAATGATCGAGGCGTCGTGCGTCCAATGCTCGAAAAGCTCGCCGTCCTTTTCCAGAAGCGCGGTCAGATGTTCGCGCCTGTAGGTCTGGTTGCGGGAGAACAGGATCATGTGATGGGCGCGTTCGACGGTCGCGATACTGTCGACCTGCACGAAGCCGAGATCGTCGATGAGCTGCAGCAGACCCGTCTTGGCAAGAGCCCGGCCGGGCGGCCCGGAAAGCCGCTGCCGGTCGAGGAATATCTTTCGGGCCTGATCGTTCGGAATGAGAATCGCCATGGCGGATAGACTAGGATGCCGGCGCGGCGGTTTCAATGTTTATGTTTTGTTCCGAATTCCCCTCGCCTGTCATCCGGTTTATAGACCGCTGAAAAGCGAGGGTGAGGCTTGGATATACGGTTCGAAGAGGCTGAGGCGCATTTCGAGGGGCGCACCGTGCTCCATCCGTTGACGCTTTCGCTCACGGAACGGCGCATCGGCATCATCGGGCTCAACGGCTCGGGCAAGACGACTTTCGCCCGGATGATCAACGGCCTGGTGGCGCCGTATGCCGGCCGCGTCACGGTCAACGGCTTCGACACCGCAAGGGATGGCGACAGGGTGCGCGCCGAAGCCGGCTTCATCTTCCAGAACCCGCAGAACCAGATCATCCTGCCGATCCTGCGGGAAGACATGGCGCTCGGCCTGAAATCGCGGAGACTGCCGACGCGGGAAATCGACGCGGCCGTGAACGGAGTGCTTTCCCGTTTCGGCATAGGTCATCTGGCGGAGCGCCGGGCGCATGAGCTTTCCGGCGGCGAATTGCAGCTCGCGGCGCTTGCCTCGGTGCTGGTCACCCGGCCCAATATCCTGATCATGGACGAACCGACCAACCAGCTCGACCTGAGGAACCGCGACCTCGTGGAACGGACGATCCGCGGCCTCGACGAAGACGTCATCGTCATCAGCCACGACCTCTCGCTGATTGCGGATTTCGACCGGGTCCTGCTGTTCCATGAAGGCCGCCTCGCCGCCGACGGCGTTCCCTGGGACATCATAGCGCGGTATCGGGAAATCGCCGCATGAAGACGCTTTATGTCGAAGGCGACACTTTCCTGCACCGGCTGTCGCCGCGGACAAAGCTCCTGGGGCTCGCGGCGGCCAGCTTCCTGCTCTTCCTGACCGATTCGCATATGCTTCTCGGCATTGCCGCCGTCTCCGGAGCCTGCCTCTACGCTTCGCTGGGGCTCGGATGGCGGAAATCCTGGCTTCGCCTGCGGATGGTCGTGCTGACGGTCGCCGCCGTTTCGATCTTCACGCTGGTTCTCAACAGTCCGGGCCAGGCGCTTGTCGTGCTCATGCGGCTCAGCGCCCTGGCGCTTTGCGCGGCCGCCGTCACGGCGACCACGAGCACCGGCGATTTCATCGACGAAATCACGCTCGCGGCCCGGCCGCTGGAGCGGCTCGGCCTCATCAAGGCGGCGGATGTCGGCCTCGCGATCGGCCTCGTGATCCGTTTCGTGCCAGAGGTGGTGGACCGTTATCAGGCCATCCGCGACGCCCATCACGCCCGGGGGTTGAAGCCCGCCCCATTGACGCTCGCGGCCCCCTTGATCATCCTGACGCTCAGGAATGCCGACGAGATCGCCGCAGCCATCGACGCCCGCGGCATCCGGGCACGGAAGTGACATTGCCACGACATTGAGGATACATATCCATGAGCACTCGGGATCTCGTTCTGGCCGCCCTGTTCGCCGCGATCATCGTGGCGCTGGGCCTGGTGCCTCCGATCATGCTCGGCTTCATTCCGGTGCCGATCTCCGCCCAGTCGCTGGGCGTCATGCTGGCCGGCGTCGTCCTCGGCGCCAGGCGGGGTGGCTTCGCCGTGCTGCTCGTCCTGCTGCTCGTGGCGATCGGCCTGCCGGTGCTTTCCGGCGGGCGCGGCGGCCTTGCGACTTTCGTCTCCCCGACCGCCGGCTATCTCGTCGGCTGGTTCTTCGCAGCCTTCGTCACCGGTTATCTTTCTGAACGCTTCGTGGACCGCTCGCAGAGCGGCATCGTGCAGATCGCCGGCTTCTTCCTTGCCGCATTGTTCGGCGGCGTCCTGATCGACCACACGCTCGGCATTCTCTACCTCGCCTACGGCACGGGCACCGGCCTCTCGACGGCCTTCATGGGCGACCTCGCCTTCATTCCGGGCGACGCCCTGAAAGCGCTGATCGCCGCCTTTGCCGGACGGGCGGTAATGGTGGGCTATCCGCTGCTGCCGCAGCGCGCCTGAACGACGGCCGTGTTTCCATTCCGTCCTTCGCGCGCCATTGTCCCGAAGCCGGCTCCCGCCTTCGCGGCAACGCGGCCTCAATCGAGAAACTGGTAGAACCAGTCACGCAGTTCCTCGGGAAGCGCCACGGGTTCGCGGCTTTCCGGATCGTGGGCTGTCCAGACGACCTCCGCCTCCGCCACGGCTTCATTGCCCCGCAGCATGTGCACCAGAAAACCGGCGGACTTTCCGCCTATCTTGCTGATGCCGATATGCGTATGCACGACATCGCCGAGCCTCAGGGGCGAATGGAAGGTGCAGGTGATCTTGCCGACCGCGAAGAAGGGATCGTCCTTCTGGTGCTTGCGGCGCCGCCAGAATTCCGTGACCGCCTCCTCCGCCCTGACGACATAGGCCGACCGGAACATCTCCCCATGCATGTCCACGTCGCGGAACGGCACGCGGAATTCCTGCGATTTGACGGTATCCTTGACCACTACGACCTCGGGCTAGAACTGCCTCCATGTAAGACCATTCTTTCAATCCAAACAAGCACCGGGCCAAACAGGCGCCGGGCAAGGAGATGCAGCTTGAAAAAATGCTGCGCCTGCGCCATGTCGAGATCGTCCGCCGCCGGGTCGGGACCCAGATCTGCACCTCAGGAGGCCGCTTCATGACCACGCGCCTTTACGAACACAAGATTTTCCTCGAGCATCGCACGCCCGAGGGGCACCCCGAACGGGCCGACCGGCTGCGGTCGCTGGCGATCGCCCTCCAGCATCCGAACTTCGATGCGCTCGACCGCAAGGAAGCTCCGCAGGCCAACGAGGACGCGGTTCTGCTTGCCCATCCGGAAGAGCATCTGCGCGCCGTGATGCGGGAAATTCCCGAGGAGGACATCGTCCGCCAGATCGAGGCGGATACCTATGTGGGACCGAAAAGCCTGCAGGCGGCGCTGACCGCGATCGGCGGCGCCATGGCGGCCGTCGACGACGTGATGTCGGGCAAGATCGACAATGCCTTCGTCGCAGGCCGTCCACCGGGGCATCATGCCGAAAAAGACAAGGCGATGGGCTTCTGCCTGTTCAACAACGCCGCGATCGCCGCGCGTCACGCGCAACGGAAATACGATATCGAGCGCGTCGCGATCGTCGACTGGGACGTGCATCATGGCAACGGCACGCAGGACATCTTCTGGGACGATCGCTCCGTGCTGTTCTGCTCCACGCACCAGATGCCGCTCTATCCGGGCACGGGCGCCGTCGACGAAACCGGCGTGAAGAACAACGTGGTCAATGCGCCGCTCTCGCCCGATACCGGCAGCGACCATTTCCGCGATGCGTTCAAGAGCCGGGTCCTGCCGGCGCTCGACAACTTCCGGCCGGATCTCGTCATCATATCGGCAGGCTTCGATGCCCATCACCGCGATCCGCTGGCGCAGATCAATCTCGTCGGGGACGATTTCGACTGGGCGACGGGGCGGGTCATGGAAATCGCCGGCAAATATGCCAACAACCGGATCGTCAGCCTGCTCGAGGGCGGCTATGATCTCGAGGGCCTGGCCGAATCGGCCGGCATGCACATCATGAGACTCCTGAGAGGATAAGGGATGACCGACAACACCGAAACCATCGATGTCAGCGGCTATTCCTTCGAGAAGGCCGTCGCCGAACTCGAAAGCATCGTCGCGCGGCTGGAACGCGGCGATGTCGCGCTCGACGAATCCATTGCCATCTACGAGCGTGGCGAAGCCCTGAAGAAGCATTGCGAGAAGCTTCTGAGCGCCGCGGAAAACCGGATCGAGAAGATCCGCCTCGACCGTGCCGGCAAGCCGCAGGGCGTCGAGCCGCTCGACGGCGAATAGGCGCAAACTACCACCAAAGTTGTACGACCATCGCCATGATCAGGGCACAAACCGGTTGACGCACCGGTATGGCCTCCCCATGATAACCACCGTCCGAGTGGTTGCTTTGGGAGGAGCAGATCGTGAAGTCCAGCAAAATCAATCTCGTGTTCGCGGCGACGCTTGCGGCCTCCACGGCGTTTTCGGCTGCGGGTGCGAAAGCCGCCGAATTCATCAACGTGCTGACCGGCGGCACTTCGGGCGTGTATTATCCGCTCGGCGTCGCCCTTTCGGAAATATACGGCCAGAACATCAAGGGCGCCCGCACCCAGGTGCAGGCCACCAAGGCTTCGGTGGAGAACCTCAACCTGCTGCAGGCCGGCCGCGGCGAGATCGGTTTCTCGCTCGGAGATTCCGTGCAGGAAGCATGGAAGGGCAACAAGGAGGCGGGCTTTCCCGGCAAGCTGGACAAACTGCGCGGCATCGCCGCCATCTATCCCAACTACATCCAGGTGGTCGCCAGCGCCGAATCCGGGGTGAAGATGCTCTCCGACCTCAAGGGCAAGAGCCTTTCGGTCGGCGCACCGGCCTCCGGCACGGAGCTCAACGCGCGGGCGATCTTCACCGCCGCGGGCATGTCCTACAAGGATCTCGGCAAGACGGAATACCTGCCATTCGCCGAATCCGTCGAACTCATCAAGAATCGCCAGCTCGATGCGACGCTCCAGTCGGCGGGCCTGGGGGTCGCGTCGATCCGCGACCTGGCAACCTCCCTGAAGATCAACGTGGTGGCCATTCCCAAGGCCGAGGTCGAAAAGATCGGCGCTCCCTACATTTCCGCCGTCATTCCGGCGGGCACCTATGAGGGGCAGACCGCGGATGTGGAAACCGCAGCCGTCGGCAATTTCCTGATCACCCATTCGGGCGTCTCCGACGAAACCGCCTACCAGATGACCAAGCTCCTCTTCGAAAACCTGCCGAAGCTTTCCGCGGCGCATGCCGCCGCCAAGGCGATCGACCCGAAGAAGGCGCTCGACGGCATGCCCGTGCCCCTGCATCCGGGCGCAGAACGCTACTACAAGGAAGCCGGGCTTCTGAAGTGATACCGGACGTCCTTCCTTCTCCCCGGCGGGGAGACGAGGGAGCAAGCCAATCGGCAATTGAATCCCGGAAGGAATCCATGTCCGAATCCGCAATGCACCATCCGATGACCCCGCAAAGCGTCGAGGAGCCTATCGAAGGACTGCCGGCCGGATGGGGCGAAGGCCTCGGCGCGAAGATCACCTTCGCGATTGCACTCGCCTTCTCGGCCTTCCAGCTCATCACGGCCGCCTATGCGATCCTGCCGAGCCAGGTGATCCGCGCCATGCACGTAGCCTTCCTGCTGCTGCTCGGCTTCGGCCTGCTCGCGCAGCTCCGCGCCAAAACGACCGCCGGCAAGAGCTGGTTCTGGTTCCTGGGGCTTCTGGGCTTTGCGACCGGGCTCTACAACTGGGTGGAATATGCGCCGCTTTTGCAGCGCACCGGCTTCCTCAACACGACGGACATCGTCGTCGGCGTGGTGCTGATCGCGGTCGTCTTCGAAGGCGCCCGCCAGCTCATGGGCCTGCCGCTGACGATCATGTGCGGGGTCTTTCTCGCCTATTGCTTCTTCGGCCAGTATGCGCCCGGCGCGCTGCAGACGCGCGGTTACTTCTTCGACCAGATCATCGACTATTTCGCCTACGGAACCGAAGGGATCTACGGCACGCCGGTCTATGTGTCGGCAGCCTACATCTTCATCTTCGTGGTCTTTGCCGCCTTCCTCGAACGGGCGGGCATGATCGCGCTCTTCAACGACGTGGCGCTCGGCCTCGTCGGGTCCTGGCGCGGCGGACCAGCCCAGGTCTGCGTGCTTTCGTCCGCGCTGATGGGAACGATTTCCGGCTCGGGCGTCGCCAATGTCGTCGCTTCCGGCCAGTTCACCATCCCGCTGATGAAACGCTTCGGCTTCAAGCCGGCCTTCGCAGGCGGGGTGGAGGCGACTTCCTCCATGGGCGGCCAGATCATGCCGCCGGTCATGGGGGCGGTGGCCTTCATTATGGCCGAAACGCTCAACATCCCCTATGCGGAGGTGGTGAAGGCCGCGATCATCCCGGCGGTCCTCTATTTCGGCGCCTGTTTCTGGCAGGTGCATCTCGAAGCCGGCAAGGCCGGCCTGCGCGGCATGAGCGAAAGCGAGCTGCCGAGCGCCTGGGGCGCCATCAAGCAGCACTGGCCGCTCGTCCTGCCGCTTGCCGCGCTCGTCTATCTGCTGTTTGCAGGCTATACGCCGATCTTCGCGGGCACGATGGGCCTGGCGCTGACGATCGTGCTGATCCTCTCGACGCCGATTGCCGCCTCGATCGGTCCTGTCGCCTTCCGCATCGTCTTCTGGCTGGCGGTCGGCATCGCCTCGGCGAGCTTCTTCGAGTTCGGCGTCACCCTCCTGGTCGGGCTGCTGGCCATGCTCATCGTCGCCTGCCTCCTTTTCAAGGGCGGCCGCGAGACGCTGATGATCTGCGTCGACTCGCTTGCCGAAGGCGCCAAGAACGCCCTGCCGGTGGGCATCGCCTGCGCCATCGTCGGCATCGTCATCGGCACGCTGACACTCACGGGCATCGCCTCGACGCTGATCGGCACGATCATCGAGATCGGCCGGGACAACCTGTTCATCTCGCTCGTCCTGACGATGATCACCTGCCTCATCCTCGGCATGGGCATTCCCACCATTCCGAACTACATCATCACGTCTTCGCTTGCCGGCCCAGCACTGCTGGAACTCGGCGTGCCGCTGATCGTCAGCCACATGTTCGTCTTCTATTTCGGGATCATGGCGGATCTCACGCCGCCGGTGGCGCTTGCCGCGTTCGCCGCCGCCCCGATGGCCAAGGTGTCCGGGCAGAAGATCGGCTGGGAGGCCACCAAGCTTGCGATCGCCGGCTATGTCGTGCCCTTCATGGCCGTCTATACGCCGGCATTGATGCTGCAGGACCCCGGCCCGCTTTCAGCCTATGTCGGGTACTGGGGCGAAGTGGTCTACGTGTTCTTCAAGGCCTGCGCCGGCATCGTGCTCTGGGGGGCCGCCGTCGTCGGCTTCCTGTTCGCCCGGCTTGCGGTCTGGGAGCGCGCACTCGCCTTCCTGGCCGGCGTCCTGCTGGTGATGGCGCTGCCCTGGACCGACGAGATAGGCTGGGTGATCACCGCCCTGTGGATCGGCTGGCACTGGTGGCGGAACCGCAATGCGCCGACCGCGCCGGCGCTGACCTGAGCCCCGGCCATGAGCCTCTGCATCCTCGCCGGCGGCAAGCTCACGGCGCTCGCCGTCTCGCTGTTCACCCTCACCTGGACCCATTCGGCGCAGAAGACCGAATGGCGGGAGACATGGGCGGTGACGCCTTCCGGTCTGGAACTGCGGCAGGCGGAGGTGAAGGGCTCGGGAGCCGGCATGGAACCGGGGCCGGATGCGGTGTTTCGCGACGGCTGGTGGACCTGGCGCCCTGCCCTGCCGCCGCAAAAGCGTGTTTCCCTCGCCGCGTCGGGCACGACGCCCAGCGCCTGGAAGCTCTGCCATGACGGCGGATGCGTGGAACTGGGCGCAACGGCCGGGGATGAGGTGGTGCTGAGCCGGTGCCGATAGAGCGTCGTGCTTTCCGAAAATCGATTCCGATTTTCGGGCCGATGCTGTGGCGCCTAGAGAGAGATCACAGTGCGGATTTCATCGTAACCGGCATGAAGCCCCGTCTCGTCCTGCTCGACCAGACCGGCCCGCCCGAGAATTTCGACATCCTCATGAACCCGCCGATAATCCCGGCCAAGGGCGCGCGCCAGAGCGGCGACGCTTGTCTGCGGATACTTGTGCAGATAGCGTAGTAACTCCAACCGCTTGCCGGTCATCGTACTGGAAAAGGCATCCCAGGTGACGAAGGTCAGATGGTCTTCCGAGACGACTTCACCCTTTTCCGCCCGATGCCAGGCATCCGACACGCGTTTCGCGACGTCATCGAAGGAGCCGCCGATATGTAGCTCTATGTCCCTGCTCATATCTTTTCTCCTCTTATTGCTTCGACATCCTGCCTGAAATCCACCAGCATCTGCTCGATCGAGATGAACCGATGGCTGCCATAATGCCGGTGGTCGCCTTTGTCGCGCTCGTTATCATATCCTACCGACCGCTCGCCGGGCCGGCCGTAGAACAACGAGTATTTCAGAAAATGCTGTGATGGCGGCACCTTTTCCGGCACCCGCCATATCTTGATTTCCATGATCGCGCCGTCACGGAAGACAATGCGTTCGCGGATCACGAGCTCGGCTTTCATGCAGGCACTATGGCATCCGATGCCATATGGCGTCAATCGCCATACGAGGTGGTTGTTTGTGATCCCTCATTCAGGCTAAGCTCTCATCCTGCAAGATGGAGAACGGCCATGTCCTTTTTTCCCGGAAAAGACCCGGTCGCGGGCGACGCCTTCGCCTGCGACGCGATCGAGAACCTGATCATCCCCCGCACCAGCGATATCGGCGGTTTCGCCGTGCGGCGCGCGCTGCCGAGCAGGCAGCGCCGGCTGGTCGGCCCCTTCATCTTCTTCGACCGCATGGGGCCGGCGCTCCTGCGCGCCGACGAAGCGCTTGACGTCAAGCCGCATCCGCATATCGGGCTTTCCACCGTCACTTATCTCTTCGACGGCGAGATCAAGCATCGCGACAGTCTCGGCACCGAGCTCGTCATCCGCCCCGGCGACATCAACCTGATGACCGCGGGCCGCGGCATCGTGCATTCGGAGCGCACGCCGGAAAACCTGCGCGGCCATCCGCAATCCGTCTCCGGCCTGCAGACCTGGCTGGCGCTGCCGGACGATAGGGAGGAGATCGACCCCGCCTTCACCCATACCGGCAAGGAAGCCATGCCGGTGATCGATGCGGACGGGGTGAAGGGCCGCGTGGTGATCGGCTCCTTCGAGGGGCTGGCCTCACCGGTTCCGGCCTTCACCGATACGCTCTATGTCGACCTCCGCCTCGAGCCCGGCAGGCGTTTTCCCTTCGCGGCGGCGCATGAGGAACGGGCGATCTATATCCTTTCCGGCGAGCTTGCGGTTTCCGGCGACCGATTTGCGGCCGACCAGCTTCTCGTCTTCCGTCCGGGCGACGCGATCACGCTGGAAGCCGGGCCGCAAGGCTGTCACCTGATGCTCTTCGGCGGAGCAGCCCTGAATTCCAAGCGCTATATCTGGTGGAATTTCGTTTCTTCGTCCAAGGAGCGGATCGAAAAAGCCAAGGAAGAATGGCGGACCGGCCGTTTCGACATCGTGCCGGGCGACGAGGAAGAGTTTGTCCCCTTGCCCACAGCCTAAAATCGATTAGAAACCTCTTACAGGACAACTTGAAAAAGCCTGTTTTCTTCTCATCTTGTGGAAGGACAGACTTCCGGACAAGATGAGACAAAGGCCACAATCCGTGACATCAATGCCCGCCACGCCGTTGCTCGACAAGGTCAAGCTTCCCGCCGACCTTCGCGAGATCGATGATCGCGACCTGCCGCAGCTTGCGCGTGAAGTGCGCGACGAGATGATCGACGCGGTGTCGCGCACGGGCGGGCACCTGGGCGCGGGCCTGGGGGTCGTGGAGCTGACGGTCGCCATCCACAAGGTGTTCAACACGCCGGACGACCGGCTGATCTTCGACGTCGGCCACCAGTGCTATCCGCACAAGATCCTGACCGGCCGGCGTGACCGTATCCGCACGCTGCGCCAGGAAGGCGGGCTTTCCGGCTTTACCCGACGGGCCGAGAGCGCATACGATCCGTTCGGCGCGGCCCATTCCTCCACCTCGATCTCCGCCGGCCTCGGCATGGCGGTGGCCGCCGACCTCTCCGGTTCGAAGCGCAATGTCATCGCCGTCATCGGCGACGGCGCGATGTCCGCCGGCATGGCCTATGAGGCGCTCAACAATGCCGGCGCGCTCGACGCCCGGCTGATCGTCATCCTCAACGACAACGACATGTCGATCGCTCCGCCGACGGGCGCGATGAGCGCCTATCTGGCGCGGCTCGCCTCCGGCCGCACCTACATGGGTTTCCGCGAACTCGGAAAGAAGCTGACCGCCTATCTCGGCCACGGCATAGACCGGGCGATCACCCGCGCCGTCGAGCATGCGCGCGGTTACGTCACCGGCGGCACCATGTTCGAGGAAATGGGCTTCTATCATATCGGCCCGATCGACGGTCATTCCTTCGACCATCTCCTGCCGGTGCTGCGCAACGTGCGCGACAACGCCCGCGGCCCGGTGCTGATCCATGTGGTCACGCAGAAGGGCAAGGGCTACGCTCCGGCGGAAGCCGCCGCCGACAAGTATCACGGCGTCAACAAGTTCGACGTCATCACCGGCGCGCAGGCTAAATCCAAGCCCAACGCGCCGTCCTATACCAGCGTCTTCGGCGAAGCGCTGGTGCAGGAAGCAGGTTTCGACGACCGGATCGTCGGCATCACCGCGGCCATGCCGAACGGCACCGGCATCGACAAGTTTGCGGAGACCTTCCCCGGCCGCACTTTCGACGTCGGCATCGCGGAACAGCATGCAGTGACATTCGCGGCCGGGCTTGCGGCCGAAGGCTACAAGCCGTTCTGCGCCCTCTACTCCACCTTCCTGCAGCGCGGCTACGACCAGGTCGTGCATGACGTGGCGATCCAGGGCCTGCCTGTCCGTTTCCCGATCGATCGCGCCGGGTTCGTCGGGGCGGACGGCCCGACCCATGCGGGCTCCTTCGACACGACCTTCCTCGCCACCCTGCCGGGCATGGTGGTGATGGCCGCCGCCGACGAGGCGGAACTGAAACATATGGTGCGGACCGCGGCCGCCTATGATGCCGGCCCGATCTCCTTCCGTTATCCCCGCGGGGAAGGCGTCGGCGTGGAACTGCCGGAACGCGGCCAGATCTTCGAGATCGGCAAGGGGCGGATCGTCAAGCAGGGGGCGAAGGTGGCCCTGCTTTCCTTCGGCACCCGTCTGAAGGACTGTCTGCTGGCGGCGGAAGACCTCGATGCGGCGGGGCTTTCCACCACTGTCGCCGACGCGCGTTTCGCAAAACCGCTCGACCAGGACCTGATCCGCCAGCTCGCCCGCCATCACGAAGTGCTGATCACCGTCGAAGAAGGCGCGGTCGGCGGCTTCGGCAGCCATGTGCTGCAGTTCCTCGCAGGCGAAGGCCTGCTCGACAACGGGCTGAAGATCCGCTCCATGGTGCTGCCGGATATCTGGATGGAACAGGCGACGCCCGACGCCATGTATGCCCGGGCCGGTCTCGATCGCGCCGGCATCGTTTCGACAGTCTTCAAGACGCTTGGCCAGACGCAGATCGGCGTCGGTTTCGCCGGCTGATTTTCCCAAAGGTCGCGCACTTGCTGCGCGGTACGGTTCAGCCGCGCAAGCCTTCGATCTTCATGTCGAACTGGACGACATTGGAATAGATCGGCGTGCCGACGTCCATCGCGTAGCGCGAACGGAAGATTCTGCCGCTGACGTTGAACGCGATCCTCCGGCCGCTCCATGCGGTCAGTTTCACGTCGAAGCTCTCCGTCGAGCTGCGGCCCTTGGCCGTCAGCGTGCCCGTGATGCGGGCGCTGTCGGGGCCGGTCTGCTCGACCCGTTCGGAGCGGAACGAGATCGTCTCGAAATGGCCGGTATCGAAGACCGCGCCGGAGCGCAGGAAGGCGTCGATGCGGTCCTGACCGGTGCTGACGCTTTCCGGCTTCAGCTCGAAATTCACCATGGAATGCGGAAGGTCGCCCGCCTTGAGGTTGAAGGTGCCGGAAAACCTGCCGAACCTGCCCTTTATGCCGCCGCCGCCCACCTGTTCGACGGTGAACGCGATGCTGGAGCCGCCCGTGATGGCATAACGGCCGGCGGCTTCGGCAAGGCTCGGAACATCGACGGCGAGGCCCGTCTGGGGAAGAGAGGCCGCGACGAGCAGCGTCGCGAACAAGGTTGTCTTGCGGGTCATGATCGCCACTCCCTGACGGCTGACTTGGCGGCCTGACGCCGGCCGCCCAGCATGCGGACCAGCACGTCGTCGCGCCGGCGATAATGGTGATAGAGAGCGGCGCCCGAGTGCAGGAACACCAGCGCCAGCGCCGAATAGGCAAGCAGGGCATGGATCATCGCCCAAAAGGCCTCGGCCGAATCCGACTTCGGCACCGGCAGATGCGGTATGACGACGAGGTTGAAGGCGAAGGTCGGGATTTCCAGCGGCGAGACCGAAGCGATCATCCAGCCCGCCAGGGGGATCACGACCGCCAGGGCCAGCAGCACATGGTGCATGGCCGCCGCAGCCAGATGCTCAAGCCGGCTCATGCCCTCGACCGGCTTCACCCGGACCAACATCAGGGAATGCAGCAGCCTGACGATGGCGAGCAGCAGCGCCAGCATGCCGAACGACTTGTGCCACTGGAAAAGCGCGAACTGCAGGGTGGGGTCGATGGACGGCCTCGTCATCACGAAACCGAGCAGGACAAGGCCGAGAATCAGCGCCGCCATCAGCCAGTGCAGGATGATCGTGAATGAATCGTAGCGATTGGCAGGACGACGCATGAACGGCTTCCCGGAAATCTCATGCCGGGATCATCCTCCTCAAAGCGTCTTTCGGCAAATCGCGAACGATCACGCCGCATCAACAGTCGCTGAGCCCTTATTGGTCCGCGGCGACGAGAAAGAGAATGTCCAGGTCCTTTTCCGGAGTGAAATCCTCCGCCGTCATCTCGAAAGTGGTCGGACCGACCTTCCTTACGCCCTTGCCGCAAAAGCTGACGTAATCCTGCGGCCGGCCCTTGTCGACCGTCAGCTTGAACTTGCCGATCGGACCGCCCCAATTCGCGCCGGTGGTCAGGATATAGGAAACCCACTGTTCCACATAGTGCGGGCCGGACTTGCTTCCGGCAGCCTCCAGTTTCGCCGCCGTCTTCATGAAGGCGCTGTCTATGCAATAGCGCTCCACGTAGTCCTTGTAGGTCGTGCCCGGCTTGCCCTGGTCGATGAAGGTCATGGCGACCGTGCCGCCGACGCTCGGCGCGTAGCGGTGGCTGACGCGCACCGGCTTGCCGGCCGGAAACGCCGTTTTCCACCAGTATACGGAGCGCAGCGTCCAGGCAGGCCGCAAATCCTCCTGCCAGCCCTTGCCCGCGTCGTAGCTGTCCACATAGATCAGCCCCTCGGCGATCCACTGTTTCCTCACGTCCTCCGGCAGCGATTTCAGCGCTTCGGATGTCTTGTCGCTGTAGGGCAGGAGCGGGATCTTGCGGGCGACAAGTTCGTCGGTCCGGTCGATACCGACCGCAATCACGCGCTGCTGCAATTCGGGCACTATCTGCTTGCCGTCTTGGACAACCGAAAATCCGAGAAAGTTATCCTTCTCCGGGTCGCCATAGGCGATATCGCTTTGCGAGCCGCCGGTGACGTCCGGCATCGGAAAGGCGATGATGCTCTCGAAATCGGAATCCCCGGTGTTCCTGAAGACGTAGTCGACCAGCACTTCCTTCTGGGAGATATAGAGGTTCTCCTCCTCCATCGTCACATCGGACGTCTGGGAAAAGGCGAGGCCGCCGGTCGTCAGTTCCGCAGTGGTGTCATTGGCGAATGCCGGTGACGCCACGCAAAGCAGTCCACCGGCGAGCAGTATCCAACGCATATCTTGTCTCCAGCCTCGTTGCGGCGGCAAGATAGACCGGATTCCAAAAACAGAGAAGGCAGGCCGGATGTTATTCGGCCTGCCTTCCATCATCTCGCAAATGATCGGGCGGATCAGAATTCCGACCATTCCTCCTTCACCGCCGCGGCGGTCGCCGGCTTGGCGGAAAAGGCGCGGGCAAGCGTGGAACGCAGCGCATTGGCAGGCGAGGCCGCCGGCCGTGCCTCGGCGGAAGCCGCAACCGGGCGAGGAGCATAGGCTGCCGAGTAAGAGCCGAGGTTGAACTGCCTCAGCAGCGTGTCGAGCGACTGGGCCTCCTGGGCAAGCTTGTGGCTGGCGGCCGTCTGCTGCTCGACCATGGCGGCATTCTGCTGGGTGCCCTGGTCCATGTTGTTGACCGAGGAATTGATCTCCTGCAGACCCGTCGACTGCTCGCGGGTGGAAATCACGATCGCGTTCAGGTGCTCGTTGATCTGCTGCACCTCGCCGACGATCGCCTGCAGCGCCTGGCCGGTCTCGCCGACCAGCGCCACGCCGGCATCCACCTGCTGGCTGGACGTGGTGATGAGCGCCTTGATCTCCTTCGCGGCATTGGCGGAGCGCTGCGCGAGTTCCCGCACCTCCTGGGCGACGACCGCAAAACCCTTGCCCGCATCGCCCGCACGCGCCGCCTCGACGCCCGCATTGAGCGCCAGAAGGTTGGTCTGGAAGGCGATATCGTCGATGACGCTGATGATGTTGATGATCTCGCCGGAAGACCTGGATATCTGCTCCATGGCGGAGACAGCGCGGCGGACCACGTCGCCCGACCGCTCGGCCCCGATGCGGGCCCGCTCGACACGCTGGCCGACATCTTCGGCGCGGCGGGCGGATTCCTTCACGGTCGTCGTCACCTCTTCGAGGGCTGCGGCGGTTTCCTCGACCGCTGCGGCCTGCTGTTCGGTGCGGCGGCCGAGGTCGTCGGCAGCGGCGCGGATTTCGGCGGAGCCGGCGCTGATGGCCGAGGCGTTCTCACCGACTGCCTGAAGAGCGGCCTGCAGCTTGCCGAGCGCCTGGTTGAAATCCGTCCTGAGCCGGTCGAGGCGGCCCGCGAAGGGATTGTCGAGACGATAGGCGACGTCGCCATTGGCAAGGTTGGTGAGGCCGGTCGCAAGCGAGTCGATCGCGAATTCGATATCCGCGGCCTCGCGGGCCTTCTGCGCGTCATTGGCAAGACGCTCGCGCTCGCGGCTTTCGCGCATCGCATCCGCATCGCGGGCGAGCAGCTGCTTTTCGATCGCGGCGTCCTTGAAGACGACGACCGCTTTCGCCATGCGGCCGACTTCGTCGCCGCGATCGAGCGCGGGCACGGCGATCTCGTTGTTTCCGCCGGCAAGCTGTGCCATGGCCTCGGTCATGCCGACGATCGGCGTGACGATGGCACGGGACAGGGCCCAGACGAGGCCTGCCGCGATGAGGCCGGCAAGGCCGCCGCCGAAAAGCAGCGTGAGCAGCAGGTCGGTATGCGCACCAGACTGGGTATCCTGCAGGCCGGTCGTCAGGTCGAGCGCCTGCTTCTTGATCCTGGCCGCCGCTTCACGGAAGCCGTCGAGCTGCCCCTTGGCCTGGTTGCGGCCGATTTCGATCACTTCCTCGATCGGCTTGTCGGTGTTCTTGCGGGCGTCGAGCTGCGGCACGGTGAGCTGGGTGTGGAAGACATCCGCGGTCGTGCGCATCGCATCCAGCGAGGCGAGAAGGTCCGGCATGCCGGCTGCGGCCTTCTTGGCGGCATCGATCGCCGCAATCATCTTGTCGCGGTTGTTGAAGACGTCGTTATAGGTGCTGTCGCTCTTGAAAAGCAGGAAGCCGCGCTGGTTGACGGCCTGCTCCAGCATGGCCTCCAGCGCATTGTCCACCTGTGCGAGAATGGTCTGCGAGACGACCTGCTGCGCCGAGGCGCGGCTCGATCTCAATGCCTGCCAGTAGACACCGGCCGATGCCAGCAGGCAGACCGACATCAGCGCGACGAAGGTAATGATCAGTTTTTTGTTTAGTGAAAGGTTTTTAAGCGACATGAGGGGCTTCCGCTCGATGAAAAAATGCAGGCTCTCCTCCGTTCAGGAGAGAACCCCAACATCCTTAAGAATCGGTTTGCTGCCGCTACGAGTTTTCGCGGTGCAAACACTTGCATATCGGGCAGCGGGCGGGCATTGACTGCCGTCATGTCCAAGCCCGTTGAAACTCAGCGCCTCGACCAGCTTATGGTATCGCTCGGCCTCCTCGAAAGCCGTTCGCGAGCCCGCGACGCGATCGCGCGCGGCACGGTCACGGTCAACGGCCAGGTGGCCGTCAAGGCGGGCCAGACCTTTCCGCCGGACGCGACGATCGTCATCGACGACCCGGCCCAGGCCTATGTCTCCCGGGCGGCGCTGAAACTGTCGGCGGCGCTCGACCGGTTCGGCCTCGATCCCGAAGGCAGGACCTGCCTCGACGTGGGCGCCTCGACGGGCGGCTTCACGGAAGTGCTGCTGAAGCGGGGCGCGCGCCACGTAACGGCGATCGATGTCGGGCATGGCCAGATGCATGAGCGGATTGCCGGCGATCCGCGCGTCACCAATATCGAAGGGCTGAACGCCCGCCATCTCTCAGGGGACGACCTCGGCGGACGCGAGATCGATTTCGTCGTCTCGGACGTTTCCTTCATCTCGCTGAAGCTGGCGCTGCCGCCGGCATTGAACCTTGCCCGGCCGGGGGCCATATGCGTGCTTCTCGTCAAGCCGCAATTCGAGGCCGGCAGGGAAGCGATCGGCAAGGGCGGATTGCTGCGCGATCCCGGAAGCGCGCCGGCCGTGGCGACCGGACTCGAACGCTGGCTGGTGGAGGACATGGGCTGGACGGGCCTCGGCCTGACCCCCTCCCCGATCTCCGGCGGCGACGGCAACCAGGAGTTCCTGCTCGCGGGAAGAAAGCCGGAATGAGCACAGAAACCGTAAAGATCACGCGTCTCGGCGCGCAGGGCCATGGCATTGCCGAAGGCGGGAAGGGACCGATCTATGTGCCCCATGCCCTGCCGGGGGAAACCGTGGCGATTGCCCGCAACGGCGGCCATGGCATCCTTATCTCGATCGCGGAGGCCTCGCCGGACCGCATCGAGCCGCTCTGTCGGCATTTCAATCCCGATCGCGACGCCTGCGGAGGCTGCTCGCTGCAGCATCTCGCGGATGCGCCCTATCGCGCCTTCAAGCGGGACCTTGTCGTCGAAGCGCTGAAGTCCAGGGGGCTTGCGCCCGCGGTCGGCGAACTCGTCGCCGCGCATCCCGGCGAGCGGCGGCGCACCGTCTTCTCCGCCCGCAAGACGGAGAAGGGCCTGCTGCTCGGCTTCAACCGCGCCGAGACGAACCACATCGTGTCGATCGAGGAATGTCCGGTCGCCGCGCCCGGCATCGTGGCGCGGCTCGACGCGATCCGGTCCATCGGCGAAGCGCTCGCGGCCGGATCGGATACCTTCCACATCACGGTTCTCGATACGCTTTCCGGGCTCGACCTTGCCGCCACGGACCTGAAACCGCTTGCCGACAGGCAACGGCGCGCTGTGACCGAAGTCGTCCTCAGCCTCAGGGGCATCGCCCGCGTCTCGGTCAACGGTGAAATCGTCATCGAGCCGCAGAAGCCGTTGATCGACTTCGGCGGCGTGAAGGTTTCGCCGCCGCCCGGCGCCTTCACCCAGGCGACCAGGCCGGCCGAGGACGCGATGGCCGATCTGGTCACCGCGCATGTGACGAAGGCAAAGCGCGTGCTCGATCTCTTCGCCGGCTCCGGCACCTTTGCCCTGCGGCTGGCGCGAAATGCCAAAGTGCATGCGGTCGAAAGCGAGGAGAAGCCGTTGAAGGCGCTCGACCACGCCGCCCGCAATACGCAGGGACTGAAGCCCGTGACCATCGAGAAACGCGACCTCTTCCGCCGGCCGATGACGGTTCAGGAGCTGAAGAACCACGATGCCGTGGTTTTCGATCCGCCGCGCGCGGGCGCCGAGGCACAGGTCAGGGAGCTTGCCCGGTCCGCAATAAGGACCGTCGCCGCGGTGAGCTGCAATCCGGTAACGCTGGCGCGCGACCTGCGCATTCTCGTCGATGGCGGCTATCGCATCAAGTCCGTCACGCCGATCGACCAGTTCCTGTGGTCTCCGCATGTGGAAGCGGTGGCGCTGCTGGAGAAATAATCCCGTTTCCACGAAATCGTCGTCCCGAAACCGGCAGCCGTTTCCGGGCGACAGACGTCAGTCGTCGAGATCCAGCCTGCCCGTGCCAACGACGTTCGAGCAGCGGCAGGTGCCGCCGACGCGGCCGGCATCGGCGCGGCAGACATAGGGCCGGCTGCGGTCGTCGCTTTCGCGCGGCTGCACGACGCAGACATAACGCTGGGGCCGCGGCCGCCGGTCATCGGTCCGGGTGCGGCTGTCGTACTGGGCAAGCGACATGGGCGCACCGACGCTGCCGATCGACAATTCTCCGGCGCCGGCGGCGGAGCAGGAGATCAGCAGTGTCATCAGGCCGGCCAGGATCTTGCGCATGGGGATTCCTCCTCGTTCAGCGCAAGTCTAACCCTGCCCGTGCCCCAAAAGAAGACGGCGATCCGGCTTTCCTCGCGGGAAGCGTTAACGCCGCATGAAGGCTTCGAAAGCGGCGCGGGCTTCGGCGCTCCTCAACTGCGCGGTGAAGTGCACCAGTTCCTCGTCCATCCTGCCGAGGACGTCGTCGCCGTTCCCCTTCAGGAGGTTGCGGGTGATCTTCAGCGCATGCGGCGGTTTCCTGGCAAGGTTCCCGGCCATTGCCAAGGCTTCCCGCTCCACCGCCTCCGGCTCCACCACCTTCAGGATCAGGCCCGCCGCAAGCGCGGCTTCCGCCGGGAAGCCCTCGCCGGCCACCAGCATGGCGAAAGCGCGCTGATGGCCCATCAGGCGGGGCATGATCAGGCTGGAGGCCGCCTCCGGAACCAGCGCCAGATCGACGAACGGGGTCCGGAACAGGCTCCGCGGGGACGCGATCGTCATGTCGCAATGCAGATTGAGCGTCGTGCCGATGCCGATCGCCAGTCCGTCGACACCAGAAACCAGCGGCTTCTCGATCGTGGCGAGCGCCTGAAGGAACTCGAAAGCCGCCGGCTGGCCGCCGCCGCCATTCAGCGCGAAATCCAGGAAATCGCCGAGATCGTTGCCGGCGGAAAAGCAACCTTCCGTGCCGAGGAAGACGACGACGCGGACGGCCTGGTGGTTGCCGGCCTCATGCAATGCCTGCGTCATGCGCCTGTACATGGCCGTCGTGATGGCGTTCTTCTTTTCCGGCCGGTTGAAGCGGATCACCATGACGCCCGGATGGGCTTCGGGATGCTCGACAAGGATATGGTCGTCGCTCACGGGGGAGGCCTCCTTTCAGGCAAGAACGGTACGGGCGGCTTCAAGGCTTGCCGCGCCGGCGATGACGCGATCCTTCAGCGCCGAGGTTTCGGCGAGCAGGTTCTCGGCCATGAAACGGCAGAGAGCGACACGCTTTTCCGCGCCGCCGTCGCCAATGTCGATCAGCGCGCCCTTCGCGAGGTAGCAGCCGGTGAGCGTCAGGCCGAACAGGCGCTGATAGGGCGTGGCCCCGGCGAGCGCATCGGAATTCCTTCCGGCGGCCTGCACCTCCAGCAGCCAGCCCGTGGCGGCCTCCAGCGCGGCGATCGCGGCGCGCAGCCGGTCCCCGGTCTCGCCGAAAGCCGGATCGTTCGACGCGGCGACGCTTTCGGCGATTTCCTTCAATTCGCCGATGAAGCCCCGCACCTGCTCGCCGGAGGAGAGCGGCAGTTTCCGGGTCACCAGGTCGATCGCCTGGATGCCGTTGGTGCCCTCGTAGATCGGCGCGATGCGGACGTCGCGCAGATAGCGAGCCGCCCCGGTTTCCTCGATGAAGCCCATGCCGCCATGCACCTGGATGCCGAGGGAGGCGACCTCCACCCCGACATCCGTCGCAAAGGACTTGGCGACCGGCGTCAGAAGCGCCGCGCGCTCGGCCCAGTGCCGCGCTTCGTCGGCCGCCATGTGGTGCGACATGTCGATCGCATGGGCGCAGGCATAACAGATGGCGCGCGCGCCCTGGGTCAGGGCCTTCATGGTGATCAGCGTGCGGGCGACATCCGGATGCTCTATGATCGGACTCATGTCCCCGCGCTGGCCCTCGCCGCTCCAGCCGGGCGCCTTGCCCTGCGTCCGCCCGTGGGCGTAGGCGACCGCCTTCTGGGTGGCGGCCTCGGCGATCGCCACCCCCTGCATGCCGACCGCGAGGCGGGCATTGTTCATCATCGTGAACATGCAGGCGAGCCCCTTGTTCTCCTCGCCGACGAGCCAGCCAATGGCCCCCTTCTCCCCGCCGAACACTCCGTCGCCATAGATCATCGTGCAGGTCGGCGAACCGTGGATGCCGAGCTTGTGTTCGAGCGAATGGCAGAAGACATCATTGCGGGGACCGAGGGAGCCGTCCTCGTTCACCAGGAATTTCGGCACGAGGAAAAGCGAAATGCCGCGCGTGCCGGCCGGCGCGTTGGGAAGCCGCGCGAGCACGAGGTGGACGATGTTGTCGGCTGCGTCATGCTCGCCCCAGGTGATGAAGATCTTCTGACCGAAGATACGATAGGTGCCGTCGTCGCGCCGTTCCGCGCGGGTCTTGAGGACGCCGAGATCGGAACCGGCATGCGGTTCGGTGAGGTTCATCGTGCCGGTCCATTCGCCGGACACCAATTTCGCGAGATATTTCTCCTTGAGCGCATCGCTGCCATGGGCGACGAGCGCCTCGATCGCCCCCATGGTGAGCGTCGGGGCAAGCGCGAAAGCCATGGAGGCGGAATTCCACATCTCCAGCGCGGCGACATTCAGCATGTGCGGCAGATGCTGGCCGCCAAAAGCCTCCGGCGCGGTCAACCCGTTCCAGCCGCCTTCGCGCCAGTGGCGATAAAGCTCCGGCCAGCCGTCCGGCGTCCTGACCTCGCCATCGACGAGCCGGGCACCCTGGGTGTCGCCTATCCCGCCAAGCGGTTCCATCTCGTTGGTGGCGAAACGCCCCGCCTCTTCCAGGATCGCGCTGACCAGATCCGAACTCAGGTCGCCAAACCGTCCGATCTCCACGGCATCCGCAAGGCCTGCCACATGGTTCAGCGTGAAGGCGATTTCCTCTACCGGTGCCTTGTACATGGTGCTCCTCCTTGCCGGCGCATTCGACCGACATCCACATCGGCCGGCTCCTCTTTGCTTTTTACGTAAACGTAAATATTGTTGTCAATCACCGCATCAGATTACCCCCCATTTAGGTCACACGCCATGAACAGGCGAAACAGCGAGACCGGATCGAGTTCTTGCTTTAGAGAATCTTGTTGAAACCGGCGTTACACAAGAGGCTTATGGAGATGTCCCATGCTTCCGGATTCCTCGCCCATGTCGCTTGTCACTCCCGCCATTCCCGGCCTCGTCTGGGCTTATCACTTTCGTCCCGGCTCGGCTCCCTGCACCAGACTTCCGCTCGACGCCGCCCGCAGCGACCTTGAGATCGGCGAAGGCTTTCTCTGGCTGCATCTCAATCTCGCCGATACGCGCGTCAACGCTTTCCTGGAGAATTTCCCGGGCCTGACCCCGCCCGCCTTCACCGCGCTTACGACGCATGACACGCATGCCGCGATCACGCTCGACGAACAGCTCGTCTACGGCACGCTGATCGATTTCCAGCGGGAGTTCGACAGCGAAACGCGCGATATCGGCTGGCTGCATTTCTTCGTCTCGGACAGGGTGATCATCACCACGCGCCTGCAGCCGCTCCGCTCCATCGACCGCGTGCGGGCCGCCATCGAGAAGAACGCCTCCCGCTACAGGAAACCGATCGACGTGTTCGAGACGCTGGTCGCCGAATTCCAGCGCACCCTGATCAGCCTCGTGATGGAACTTACCGAGGAACTGAATCTTATCGAGGACTTCGTCTACGACAACGCACCCCGCGACGAACGCCGCCGGCTGGCGCCCGTGCGGCGCACAGTCGTGCGGCTGCACCGGCATCTCAGGACCGTGCTGACGCTGATGCGCCGCGCCGCTGCCGCCGACGACGACGAGATGCCGCCAGGCTTCGACGACGCCTCCTCCCGGCTCATCGGCCGGCTGGAGGCCGTGGACCACGACGTCTATGCCTTGCAGGAACGCGCCCGCCTGCTGCACGAGGAAATCGACTCGAAACTCTCCTCCGAAACGAACCGCCACCTCTACATCCTGTCGCTGATGACGGCCTTCCTCCTGCCTCCCTCGCTGGTCACGGGCTTCTTCGGAATGAACACCTCGTCGCTTCCGTTCGCCGAGGGCACGGGCGGGACGATCTATGCCTTCGGCCTGATGGGCGTGTCGATCCTCGCCGCATGGTGGCTGCTGAGGCGGACGGGAATACTCTGACGGAAAAAAGAAACCCGCCCGGCGATGCCGGACGGGCTTCCAGAAAGAATGCCTGCCGTCCTCAGTAATAGGGCGAATAGCAGGTCTGGCGCGGGCCGTTATAGGGCTGGAACGAGTTCGAATAGGAATCGTAGGACCGATAGCGGGCCGAGCACCATTCGTAATGGCGTGGATTGATGCCGCCACCGCCGCCGCCATAGGACGGAGCCGGCTCGGCATAACGGGGCTGGGAGGCGATAGCGCCGCCGATCAGCGCGCCCGTTGCGAAGGCGGCGAGCGGGAACCAGTAACCGTTATGGTAACGATGGCCCGGCCGGCGGTCGCGATAACCGCGGTGGCCGTTGTACCAGCCGTCGCGGTAGCCATCGCGATAACCGTCGCGACGCCACGAGCGGCGTTCCCACCGGTCGCCGCGATCCCAGTACTGGACCTGGGTGACGTCCAAGCTTTCCAGGCCAGCGGCCGGAGCCGCGGGCAAAGGCATTGCCTCGGCCGGCATCAGCGAGCCGGCCAGAACGGCGAGGGAAATGCCCGCGACCGCAACTTTCTTGAACAGCGTCATGTTATGTTCTCCATTCCCTACCGTTGTCTTTTTCAATTCTCCGTGCCGGAGCCGATAGCCTTATATATCAGGCAGGCCGGATTTCGCGGCGATCCTAGGAAATTCATCCTGAATGCGTGATTAACACAACAGAAAACCCGGCGCGGGCCGCATGCCCGCGCCGGGTTCCGGACCGGGAGATCCGGGGAAGTCTTAGCGATAGGGCGAGACGCATTGCGCGCGGACGCCGGCGCGCGGCACGTAAGTGTTGTCCCACGCACGGTAGGTGCGGTAGCGGCTTTCGCACCAGGCGACATGCCGGTTCGAATATCCGCCGCGGTCGGAGGCGATCGCGCCGCCTATGATCGCGCCGGTCGCGAAGGCGGCAAGCGGGAACCAGAAGCCGTTGTGATACCGGTAGCCCGGCCGGCGGTCGCGATAGCCGCGATGGCCGTTGTACCAGCCGTGACGGTCCCGCCGCCAGTCACGCCGGTCCCGGTACTGGACCTCCGTCACGGGGCTTGCCGCGGAAATGCCGGGAGCCGAGGGAAGCGGAAAGGCCTGGGCGGGCGCAAGGCCGGCGAGTGTCGAGGCGATGGCGACTGCGACCGCGGTGAACCGCAAGCGAAGGGTATTCATCCTGGTGTTTCCTTGTTCCAGACTGATTTTGGGAACAACGCGGATCGCAGGACTTCGTTCCTACCGGGCATGTTCCAGGGCCGATCACGAATAAGCGAGCGGCCCCGGCCCCCTCTCCGTCAGGCGACGATAGAGAGCTTGGCCTGGTCGCCCTGCAGGCGGTTGACCATGAAGTTCGAATACCATTCGACGAACTGCATGACGCCGCCCTCGTGAACCGCCGAATAGGGTCCCGGCTCGTAGGCCGGAGAGCGGATGCCGAAGGCGTTCTCCTCGACGATCCGGCGGTCCTGGTCGTTGGTCATGTTCCAGACATGCGTCAGTTCCTCGAGATGGTAGTCCACCCCTTCGACCGCATCCTTGTGGACCAGCCATTTGGTGGTGACCGCCGTTTCCTCCGGCCCGAGCGGGGTCACGCGGAAGGAGATGGCGTGGTCGCCCAGCATGTGGTTCCAGGTGGTCGGATAATGGAAGAGCAGCATGGTGCCGATCCGGTCGATCGTCACGTCGTCGGAGAGCTGGCGGGCAACGGCATTCCTGCCGGACATCGTGTAGCTTTCCGCCCCTTCGATCAGCGGCATGCGGGCGACGCGGAACTGGCCGTCCGGCGAGATCCTGAACTCGCTCGGCAGGTTGGCCGCCTCGCAACGCTGCCAATGCTCGATGATGACGGGATCGTCAATCGCCCCCGCGACGCCGGTGACGGTCGGCGCCTCGGGAAACGTGCGGCAGAGTTCCGGATGGTTTCCGGCACAATGGTAGCATTCGCGGTTGTTTTCCCAGACGAGCTTCCAGTTGCCCTTTTCGATGATCGTGGACTGATGGGCGACCTTGGCCTCCGACAGGCGATGCGGCGCCATGTAAGGCTCGATCGCGGCGCGAACCGGGGCGAAATCCGGCGCCTCCTGGGCCAGACAGATGAAGATGTAACCGGCGACGCTCTCGCAATGGACTTTCTTCAATCCGTATTGCGCCTTGTCGAAATCCGCCCCCATCTGCCGCCCCACCAGCAGCGAGCCGTCGAGTTCGTAGGTCCACTGGTGATAGGGACAGACGAGGCGAACCGCCGAGCCGCTCTCCTTGGTGCAGACCCTGCTGCCGCGATGGCGGCAGGTATTGTGGAGCGCCCTGATCCGCCCGTCGCGGCCGCGGACGACGACCACGGGATAATCGCCGATCTGCAGGGTGAAATAGCTGCCTGCCTTCGGCAATTCGCAATCGTGGCCGACGAACAGCCAGTCGCGGTACCAGATCATTTCGAGATCGAGCTTGTAATAATGCGGATCGGTATAAAAGGCCTGTTCGAGACTGAAGCCTTCGCGGCGGTTCTTCAACTGCCGCAGGACCTGATTGCGGATTTCCATCTAGCCTTCCTCGCCAATGCGCCCCTTGGGCAGCGCGCGAAGGACATGGAAAGCCGGCAGGCCTAAGCCCCCAAAGCCCCCTGCCCGAACGCCCGCCGCGATCGGTGAATCTCTCCAGGTCTCCAGGCTGGTTTCCGGGCTCAGGAGCTGTCCCGTCGGGACTGGACCGGCGCCTTCCCGGGCGGCCTTTGCGGCTCTTTCCCAGTGGCTTCCGCCGGACCTTCGAACTCCACCACCGTTGCGGGGGCAGCGCCGGGCTTCGACCGGCTTCCCAATTCTCCGCCTTCCCTAGCGAGGCGGCACCTTGAGCCTGAGGCGGATATAACCATTCGCCGCATGTGTCGCATAGACGACATTGCGACATCGGCAACCGCATTGACGACGGCCCTGGAAAAGCATTCTCAAGCCTCGCAAAAGGGAAACCTGTCATTAAGAAGTAGTTTCTAAAATTCCCCGGCATCCATGGGAGCGGTTCCATCATGCAGGCCAAGAAGAAGATCCGCTACTACGAAGCCCCTCCGCCAAGCCCGCCCGTGGCGCCGGAGGTGAAGATCGCCGCGCATTCGGAATTCCTGCGGACAGGCCGCATCGGCCGCCCCAAGCCGATCTGGGTGCCGGAGGAACGCCGTTACCTCAGCCATGCCCAGGTCGCGGAGCGCACCGGCAAACGCCTCGAAGAGGCCGGCGAAAAGAGCCACGAGCGCATCAACGGCTTCCACCGCTCGATCCAGTTCCCGAAAATCATAGCCCATCACACGCTCGATCAGAGGCCGCATCTCGGCTATTGCCATGTGACGGCCGCCAGAACGCTGCTTTCACGGCGCGTGCCGGTGAGCTGGTCCTTCTACATTGCCAACTTCTTCTCGGACATCAGCGAAGAGGAGGAGAAGTTCTTCGAGCGGATCAGCACCGCCTATTCCCGCATGTACTTCGCCGTGGCGGTCGAAGGCGAGCCGGGCCAGCCCTTCCGGATCAATCGCTCGATCCGCAAGAACGGGCTCTTGTTCAAGACCAGCGACCCCATGGAAGCAATCAAGAACGTACTGATGCTCGGCGCCTCGAACGAGGCGCTTCGCGAAATCATCAAAAAACTTTGAAACAGAGCCGGTCCGCGCTACAGCATCGTTCCGAAAACCGGAATCGCTTTTCGGAAAGCACGACGCGTAGATTCAAAAAGGTTGGAGCGTCCTTTTTACGTCCGTTCGGGCGTACGGCGCTTTAGGTCATACATGGCGGCCGACATCATCGACATCACCAAGGACCACGAAGGCGCGCTCCAGCGGGCCTGCGCCGTGCTGGCGGACGGCTTTCCCGTGGCGATCCCGACCGAGACGGTCTACGGGCTCGCGGCGGACGCCACCAATCCGGCGGCCATCACCCGCATCTACGAGACCAAGGGCCGGCCGCGCTTCAATCCGCTGATCTGCCATATGGCCGACCTCGCCATGGCCGAGCGCCATGCGACCTTCGATCCGGTCTCGCGAAAACTTGCCGAAACCTTCTGGCCCGGGCCGTTGACCCTGATCCTGCCCCTCAAGGCGGAAGGCGGCATACATTCGCTCGCGACGGCCGGTCTCGACACCGTCGGCATCCGCCTGCCGAAGGGATTTGCCGCCGAGCTGATCCGCGCCTTCGGAAAGCCGCTGGCGGCTCCGAGCGCCAACACGTCCGGCAGGATCAGCCCGACGAGCGCCCGCCATGTGGCCGAGGATCTGGGCGACAAGCTGAAACTCGTCATTGACGGCGGCGCGGCACCGGTCGGGGTGGAATCGACGATCGTCCGCGTCGAGGACGGCGCGATCCGGCTGCTGCGGCCCGGCGGCGTCGCCGCGGAGGAGATAGAGGAGGCGACCGGCCTCACGGTGATCCGGCCGGAAGGTCCCGCCGCGATCATCGAAGCGCCCGGCATGCTTGCCTCCCATTACGCGCCGAATGCGGGCGTCCGGCTGAACGCCGATCATGTGGAGCCCGGCGAGGCCCTGATCCGCCTCGGGTCGCGGCCGGTGCAGGGAAGCGAACATGCGGTGGCGATTTTCGACCTCAGCCCGTCCGGAGACCTTGCGCAAGCAGCGGCAAACCTGTTCGATTACCTGAAGCGCGCCGATGCGACGGGCGCCGTCCGCATTGCCGTCACGCCTATTCCGGACCACGGCCTTGGCGAGGCGATCAACGACCGGCTGGCCCGTGCCGCCGCCCCGAGAGAATAGACGCGGGAACAGGAGGAAACCTCGATGGATATTTCCGGGCCGAAGCCCGAGCTTCTCGGCCGCTTCGCGGCAATCGTCGGCGAGAACCATGTCCTCATCGATCCGAAGGACCTTGCGCCGCATCTCATCGAAGGGCGCGGGCTCTATCAGGGCTCCTCGCCGATGCTGCTGAAGCCGGGCTCCACGCGGGAGGTCTCGGCGATCCTGAAGCTCGCGAGCGAAACCGGCACGCCGGTCGTGCCGCAGACGGGCAATACCGGCCTTGTCGGCGGCCAGACGCCGCGTACGGGCGGCAGCGACCTGATCGTATCGCTCGAACGGATGAACCGTATCCGCGACATCGATCCGGTCGCGAACGTGCTGGTGGCCGATGGCGGCGCGATCCTTGCCGACGTCCAGAAGGCGGCGGAAGCGGTGGACCGGCTGTTCCCGCTGTCGCTCGGCTCAGAGGGCTCCTGCCGCATCGGCGGCAACCTCTCCACCAATGCCGGCGGCACCGCCGTGCTCGCCTACGGCAACATGCGCCAGCTCTGCCTCGGGCTCGAAGTGGTGCTGCCGACGGGCGAGATCTGGGACGGCCTGCGCCGCCTCAAGAAGGACAATACCGGCTATGACCTGCGTGACCTCTTCATCGGCGCGGAAGGCACGCTCGGCATCATAACCGGCGCCGTGCTGAAATTGTTTCCCCAACCGGCGGGGCATCAGGTGGCGCTGGCCGGGCTCAACTCGCCGGAAGACGCCCTGACGCTGTTCGAGCGGGCTTCGAACCTCTGCGGCACGTCGCTGACCGGGTTCGAACTGATGCCGCGCATCGGCATCGAGTTCACCACCCGCCATATCGAGGGCGTGCGCGACCCGCTCGCCGAACCGCATCCATGGTATGCGCTGATCGACATATCGACCTCGGATTCCGCCGAAACGGCGGAGACCATGGTGCAGTCCCTGCTGGAACAGGGGTTTGAAGCAGGCCTCATCCGCGATGCCGCGATCGCCTCCTCCGTCGCCCAGCAGAAGGCGCTCTGGCATATGCGGGAAAGCCTGTCGGACGCCCAGAAGCCGGAAGGCGGTTCCATCAAGCACGACGTCTCCGTGCCCGTCTCGAAAATCCCGGCCTTCATGGCCGAGGCCGACAGGGCGGTGCTCGCCGCCATTCCCGGCGCCCGGATCTGCGCCTTCGGCCATCTCGGCGACGGCAATATCCATTACAACATTTCCCAGCCGGTCGGGGCCGACAAGGCGGCCTTCATCGACCGCTGGCGGGAGATGAACGAGATCGTGCACGGCATCGTGCTTGCAGCCGGCGGATCGATATCGGCCGAACACGGCATCGGCCAGTTGAAGCGCGACGAGCTTGCCCATATCCGTTCGCCCATCGAAATCGACCTGATGCGCCGCATCAAGATGGCCTTCGACCCCGCCGGCATCATGAACCCCGGCAAGGTGGTGGCGATCCCATGAGCCAGCCCCTGAGGACGACGATCCGCATCGATCTGGAAAACGGCGTGCGCCTCGGGCCGGGCAAGGCGCAGCTTCTGGAACTCATTGCCGAACACGGCTCGATCCGGGCCGCAGGGGCTGCGATCGGCATGTCCTACCGGCGCGCATGGCTGCTCGGCGACGAGATCAACCGGATGTTCCGGCAGCCCTCGATCTCCACCCGGCATGGCGGCAAGAGCGGCGGAGGCGCGGGCCTCACCGAGTTCGGCCGGGAGCTGCTTTCCCGCTACCGGCGGATGGAAGAGGCGAGCCGAAACGCCATGCACACCGATCTCGACTGGCTGGCGTCCAACGCGGACCCTACGGCATCGGCCCGAAAACCGGAATCGATTTTCGGAAAGGACAATGCGTAGATCCAATAGGGCAGAGCGTCCTTTGCGCGTCCGGAAGGACGCACGGCGCTCCGGTTTCGAGGCCGCCGGCAAGGGCGACGAAGCCTGACCGCGCCTTGCTGCCCTACCCCATCCTGATCTGGGACAGCGCCCAAAGGGTATCCGCGCTGATGCCGGAGGAGCTGCCGCTCAGGATATCCGCCGCCGAGACGGTCGTCGTGGTGCTGTTCTCGATGTCGTACATGACGGTGAAGCGCTTGATCAGCTTGTCGAGTTTCTCCGGATCGGCCAAATCCTCGAGGTTGAGGTATTTCTTCACCAGTTTCGCCTGCTGGTCGACCTCCATGTTGCCGATCTCGGACGGCAGGCTGTAGGCGATGCGGAAGAATTCCATCAGGGCCTCGTCGCCGAGGATGACATAGGGGTCCGTGATGCTGTCGGCCATGCGCTGGAAATAGAGCGCCAGGCGGACGCCCGAGTTTTCCTCGCCCTCCTGGGTTTCGAGCATCTGCCTTACGTAGTTGCTCTCAGTCGCCATGACCTCGCCGCCGTTCTGGGCCTTGCCGGCGGAGCTGCGGTCGATATCGCCCTTGGAATCGAAGTTGAAGGTGCCGACCATCTGGGCGAAGCGCTTGTCGCTCTGGGTGTTGACGAAGCTTTTCGGATCGTTGAGATCCGACGTGAAGGCCTTCTTCAGGAAGTCATCGGTGACCGTGGAGGGATCAATCCCCTTCGAGGTCAGGAGAATGTCGACCAGCTTGCGATCGGCGAGGAATTCGTCGCGGCTGTCGACGCGCTGCATGGTGTCGGTATAGTATTTCGCCTCCGTCTCGGCCTTCTTCTTGGCGGCGTCCAGCTCGTCGCCTTCAAGGTAGCGGGTCTTGCGCAGGATATAGTCCTTGGCGACATTGGTGATCGTCGCGTTCGACTGGGCGAGGACCGGCGTGGTGATGTCGCCATCCTTGGTGAAGTTGAACAGCTTGGCAAATGTCACCAGCCGCTCGTCCTTGAGCTGGTAGACGTAGCTCTTCGGGTCGGAGAGGTCGCTCCGCAGCACGCTCTTCAGCTTGTATGCCGAATATTCCGAGGGATCGATGCCGACCGCCGTGAGGGCGAAGTTCAGGCTGTCTTCGGCGTCCGTCTTGAACAGATCGTCAAGCGTCTTGATCGCGGCCATATCGATCTTGTAGAATTTGACGGCCTTGTCGTACTCCTCCTCCTGCGCATCGTCCCAGCGGCTCATATAGTTGCTGCGGGTGGTGTTGGCCTGAGCCGCCGTCTGCGCTCCGCCGGCTGCGACCGTGCCGTCGGTCGCGAAGCTGAAGGCCTTCGCAAGCTCCAGATATTGCGGCCGTTCGGAAGCGTATCTGTTGGCATAGCTGTTCGGATCGGAAAGATCGCTCGTCAGGATCTGTTCGATCGTCGACTTCACGACATAGGACTTGTCGAGGTCGAAGGCCGACTTGATGTATTGCAGGACACGGGCGTCGCCGGTCAGATCGGTCACGTTCGTCGCGGTGGCGACCTTCTGCTCGAAATATTCCTGGTTGAACATCGCTTCGGCATGGGTCGTGCGCGACTGCCTGTTGAAATAGCCGCCGACGATCTCCTGCAGCTTTTCGGCGGTCACGGCGCCGCCGGCCGGCACGGTGCCATCTGCGTTGAAATTGAAATCCTCCGCGAGCGCCTTCATCAGGCTCAGGTAGTTCGCATCGGCCTTCACGCCGTTTATGATCTTGGCAAGCTCGGCGCGGCGCTGGTCCGTCTGATCGATGGGGACCAGCCGGCCGTTCAGCTCGTCAAGCCGAGTCTGTTGTGTCGTCAGCTTGTCCCGGTCCTGCTGGAGCAGGGTGTTGGTCGTGGTCAACTGCGTCTGAAGCGCATCGATCTCGGGCTGGAGGACCGAGGCATCGCCGCCGCCGTCGAGCTGCGCCTGCTTGGCGGCAATCTGATTTTCCAGATCGGTTTTCTTCTGCTCTCCGAGCGCCACCGAATCCTGGAGCTGGGGAACGCTCCCGGTGAGGCTCGACCGTTCCGTCAGTTCGCTGTCTTCGGTCTTGGCGGCGTCATACTGGTTCAGCGTGTTGCCATAGGCCGTATTGTAATAGCTGGCCGGATCGTTCGGATCGCTGGTCAGCACGCCCCGGATGGCGGTGTAGTTGTAATACTTGGTGTCGATGCCATAGGCCGTGAACATGTATTCGCGCAGCCGGTCATTCCGCAGGAAGTCGTCGACGTTCCTGATATTGCCGGCGGTGCCGAGCATGACCTTGAAATAGCGGGTTTCCTCTTCGGTCTTGTCGTTCAGGGCCGCGATCGTGTGGTCGTAGGTATCGAACAGCTCTTCCATCTGGCCGTCCGACTGGGCGACGGCGCCGTCGGTTGACGATGTCCCGAAATTGAATGCGGCGGCGAAATTCTTGTAGCGGTCGTCGGTCAGGCGGTTCGCGAAACTGTTGTCGTCGCTGAGATCGCTTTCCAGGACCTTCTTCATGAAGGCCTTGGCATAGGTCATCTCGTCCAGCCCGTAGGCGCTCATCGCATAGGAGTAGAGCCGGTAGTTATCGAGGAACTCGTCGACGGTTTTCACCTTGCCGATATTTTCCTGGTAGTACTTCGTATCGCTTGCGACCACCGTCTGGTTGGCGACCTGCTTCAGGCTTTTCTGGAGGTCCCGGTTGACGAGATCGAAGGAGAGATAGGTCGATACCATGAACTGGCTCCACGAGTCGGAATGATGCTGCGGCAAGCATGGCCGGACAGCCTTGCCCGTGGCTTTTCAAACATTGACTGTCTGTCCCGTGCCTGCACAACTTCCGCGATTCACCTTCCGGAAACCCAAAGGGGTTCGGTTTCGCTAACCATTCAGGCAGGCAAAGCTTCCTTAACCGCGATTTTTAAGCAGTCTCGAAGATGCCAGCCCTATGCTTTGGCTATCAGAGGACAAAAGTCCCGCGGAGAAACCGGCAACGGCTCTCAGGTAAAACAAGGGTAGCATACCGATGACCAATACCGTTCTGAAGCCCATCTGGGCAGGGTCGACATTGAGGCTCGATCCGTCTCGTTTCCCGCAGCAGGTCACCTATGCGCTGCGCGAGACATCAGGAGATGTCACCATCACCATCGACGAGCGCGGCGCCGTGCTGCGCAAGATTCTCCCTTCAAGCGGCCTGCCGCTCTCCTTCGCCCTCCCCGCCCGCGCCTTCAAGGGCGTGGCCGCCCGCGCCATCGACCATGGCGACGGTGAAGTGACCGTCACGCTGGAACTGCACCACGAGGACCCGGATCTCTGCATCCCGCTTCTGGTCGCCCACGACCTCTGCGACATCGCCGCCGACTGGCGGAACTGGTCGGATGCCTTCCGCATCCCCATGCTGATGGTGGAAGCCGACGGCATCGCCCGTCCGCTGGAAAACCATATCGGCGACGTGCGCTCCAACGGGGCCAAGCCGCGCCGCCGTCATTCCTATTTCGCTGCACGCCGGCCGCGCTTCCTGGTCCGCCGCTCGACGGGCAGCCTGGGTGTTTCGATGAAGATCGAAGGCAAGGAAATTATCGCGCGCCGCTAGGGCTTTGTTTGTCCCTTTGCCCGCCGCACGCGCGATAGTAAGGAAGCCCGGCCCTTACACGGCCGGGCTCTTCTTTGCGGCGTTCCGCCTCAAAGCGCAAGCGACAGGACGAGCCCGAGGAAGAGGATCGCGCCGACGCGCGAATTGGACTTGAAGAGCTTCAGGCACTGTTCGGCATTGTCGATGTCGAGGATCAGGACCTGCCAGGCGAACATGAGGGCCGCGACAAGCAGGCCGAGATAGGCGACGAACCCGACCCCGGCTGCGGCAAAGGCGAAAATCAGGAACAGCAGCGTCAAGCCGTAGAGGCCGATGAGCCACGCCTTGGTGTTCTCGCCGAAAAGACGCGCCGTCGAGCGCACGCCGACCAGCTCGTCGTCTTCCTTGTCCTGATGCGCATAGATCGTGTCGTAACCGATCGTCCAGGCGATGGCGGCAAGATAAAGCCAGAGCACCGCCCAGGACAGGCTGCCGAACACGCCGGCCCAGCCCATCAGGGCGCCCCAGGAAAACGCGAGCCCCAGGAAGAACTGCGGCCAGTCGGTGAAGCGTTTCGCAAAGGGGTAGATCGCCACCACGGCCAGCGACAGGATGCCGAGCCCGATCGCAAAACCGTTGAACTGGAGCAGCACGAGAAGCCCGGCCAGCGCCTGCAGGCCGAGGAACACCTTTGCCTCGAAGCGGGACACCCGGCCCGACGGCAGCGGGCGCGAGCGCGTCCGGGCCACTTCCATATCGATGTCGTGATCGACAAGGTCGTTGTAGGTGCAGCCGGCGCCGCGCATCGCGACGGCGCCGATGAAGAACAGGACCAGATGGAACAGAAACAGCCCGAGGGAAAGCCGCCCCGTATTCCCGGCGGCATTGGCCGCCAGGGCCGCCGACCAGAAACAGGGCCACATGAGGAGCTGCCAGCCGATCGGGCGGTCCCAACGGGCAAGCTGCGCATAGGGCCAGGCCGCCCGCGGCAGCGCACGGTAGACCCAGTTGTCCGAAGGGGCATCGGCCACGCGGCCGCTGAAATTGTCGGCATTCGTCATGGCTGGCTTCTACAGCATCGGCCCGAAAATCGGAATCGATTTCTGGCGTAAATTCCAAAGCCCGTCGTATGAATCTTTTTTCACGCGACGGGCTTTGGCATGTTGTTTTCGTGCATGCCGTTGCCGCAAGGTCGCTACGCGCTTTTGCGCGACATGCATCGGGAACCGGAGCGCCCGGAGGCGGCGGTCAAGCAGAAGGCCCGGGACCTTCAGGGCAGCGTGAAACCGAACTTGTAGCTTGCCGAAACACCCAGCATGAGCTGATCGCGCGCGCCGCGCTCGCGAACCAGGCTGCTGTCGGCCGCATCGCCCACTAGGCGCTTGTATTCGACGAACGAGGACAGTTCGAGATTTTCCATCGCCTTCCATGTGAGCGCCCCGCCGACACCCACGGAATGGAAGCCGCTGCCCGGATCATAGGCCGAGAGGCCGGAAGCCGCCGACTGGTCCGGCGTCACCTTGTAATAGGCGTCCTTGTAGCCGTTGCTGGCCCAGGTCACGCGAGGGCCGCCGGAGAGGCGCAGGTCAGGCGTCAGGTCGGTGAAAGCATCCGCCGAGACATCGACGACGACACCGTCATGGCTTCGGATGCCCTGGCGGACCTCGGCGCGGGTGCGCAGCCAATCGGTCGGATAGATGTCGACGAACGCGCCGGCTTCCACCCCGAGCTTCACCGACTTCAGCCCCTTCAGGTCGTCGAAATCGTCGCTGTCCCGCGGCATGATGAGTTTCCCGGCGATGCCGGCGCGCACCGCGTCCCGGTCGAACAGCGCGAAGGAGGCGCTGTCGTTGCGTGATGAGAAACGGGTCTCCTTGCCCTGGCGGCCAAGCGAGATGATCGGCGAGAACTGCAGGCTGCGGCCATTGTCGCCCTCGTATTTCGGCGCGACGAACCCGGCGCCGCCGAGCGTCAGGTACCAGTCGCCGGACCAGAAGCCTTCCTGGGCGCTCGCGGCGCCGGCGAACATCAGGGATATGGCGGAAATGAAGAAAGCGGCCCTTACAGGCAAAGACATGGCAAAGGACTCCGGAAACGCAATACAGAACAGAGATCCAGAAGGATTTCCGTCAATTATCGGAATTCCGTTGCCAGTTTGTTAACCACGCCTCGTCACGTCACACCGCGATCCTGTCGAGCGGGATGCGCTGCTGCTCGAAAGCCTTCAGCTCCGCCTCGCGCTCGTAGATATAGTCCCGGTTGTCGGGAACGGCCGTGCGCTTCTTGACGATCTGCATCTGGAAGATGAAGAAGGCTTCGTGGGTGAAGGCCATTTCCGAACCCGCGAGATAAAATTCCCACATGCGCACGAAACGCTCGTCATAAAGAGCGATGGCCTTTTCCTTGTTCGCCATGAAGCGTTCGCGCCAGTGGCGCAGCGTATGGGCATAGTGCATCGGCAGGATTTCGATGTCGGAGACGAGAAGGCCCGCCTTTTCGATGGCCGGCAGAACCTCCGCGACCGAAGGGATGTACCCGCCGGGGAAGATGTATTTCTCGATCCAGGGATTGTTGATGATCGCCGGATAGGGCTGGCCGATCGAATGCAGCACCATGACGCCGTCATCGGCCAGCACGTCGTTCACCTTGTTGAAGAACCTGCGATAGTTCAGCCGGCCCACATGTTCGAACATGCCGACGGAGACGATGCGGTCGTATTTGCGCGGCGGCAGGTAATAATAGTCCTGCAGATCGAACCGGACGCTGCCGGCAAGGCCGCGCTTGGCGGCGCGTTCGCGCGAAATCTTCAGCTGCTCCGTCGACAACGTGATACCGGTCACGTCGACACCGGAGGATTCGGCGAGATACATGGCCATGCCGCCCCAGCCCGAACCGATTTCCAGCGCCCGCTGGCCAGGCTCGGCAAGCAGCTTCGCCACGATATGGCGCTTCTTGGCGATCTGCGCCTCGTCGAGCGAAATGCCCGGCGGATTGAAATAGGCGCAGGAATACTGCCAATCCTCATCGAGGAAGAGCGAGAACAGTTTTTCGCTCAGGTCGTAGTGATGGGCGACGTTCCGCCGGTTGTGGTTGATCGGCACGCGATTGCGGAACTGGGAAACCGCGATGCGGATCAGGCTTCGCCAGATCATGCCAAAGCTGAGGCCCTCGCTCAGCGTGTTGTCCTTGACGAGCGCGAGAAACTCGTAGATATCGCCCTCTTCGACGCGCAGGCGGCCGTCCATATAAAGCTCGCCCAGCTTGAGCTGGGGATCGTCGACGAGTTCCCGCTCGGCCGCTTCGTCGGTGAACCGGATGGCCACCGTTCGCCCCCCTCCACCTCCGTAATGCTGTTCGCCGCCCGAACCGCGGACGGTCAGGGACCCTTTCTTGATGATCTTGCTGAGGAGATTGTGAAGGGACGAGGCCATAGACTCACCTCCATAGATACTAAGGCTGCCTTATCAATTTCCAAGAAATAATACTTTTCGCCCAACATGCAAGCACGTTGGCGCCACAAAAATGACACAAAAAAACAAGCCGTCAAATCGCTTGACGGCTTGGAGCATCGGGATCGAAGTTTTGCCCGGCGAAGCGGGAAAGCCTACTTGCGCTTCAGGGCCTCTGCGAGCGCCGCGCCGAATGCGCCCTGGGAAGACGGCTTTTCCGTCTTCATCAGCTTCGGGTTGAGCGGCTTGCCGCGATCCCCGCCACGCGGTGGGGGTGGCGCCTCGCCACCGTCCTTGCGCATGGTCAGTCCGATGCGCTTGCGCTTCACGTCCACCTCGACAACCCGGACTTTCACCACGTCGCCGGCCTTGACCACTTCATGCGGGTCCTTGACGAAGCGGTCGGCAAGCTGGGAAACGTGCACGAGCCCGTCCTGATGCACGCCGATATCCACGAAAGCGCCGAATGCGGCCACGTTCGTCACGGTGCCTTCCAGCATCATGCCGGGTTTCAGGTCCTCGATCTCGTTGACCCCTTCCGCGAATGTGGCGGTCTTGAAGCTCGGACGCGGGTCCCGGCCCGGCTTTTCGAGCTCGGCGATGATGTCCTTCACCGTCGGCAGGCCGAACTGCTCATCGATGAACCTGCGCGGATCGAGCGCCTTCAGGGCGGCGCTGTCGCCCATCAGCGACCGCAGATCGCGCCCGCAGGCGGCGACGATCTTCTTGGCGACACCATAGGCTTCCGGATGGACGGCGGAGGCATCGAGCGGCTCCTTGCCGCTCGGGATGCGCAGGAAGCCGGCCGCCTGCTCGAAGGTGCGGTTGCCGAGACGGGCGACCTTCAGCAGATCCCGGCGGCTCGCGAACGGCCCGTTCTGGTCCCGATGCACGACGATCGATTCGGCGATCGACCGGCTGAGACCGGAGACGCGTGCAAGCAGCGGCGCAGACGCCGTGTTGAGATCGACACCGACGGCGTTCACCGCGTCTTCCACCACCGCGTCGAGCGAGCGCGACAATTTCGTCTGGTCGACATCGTGCTGGTACTGGCCGACGCCGATCGACTTCGGCTCGATCTTCACGAGCTCGGCCAGCGGGTCCTGCAGGCGGCGGGCGATGGAGACGGCGCCGCGCAGCGAGACGTCGAGGTTCGGAAACTCGGCGGCGGCCGTTTCGGATGCGGAATAGACCGATGCGCCGGCTTCCGAGACGATGACCTTGGTGGGTTTCGGCGCCGGCAGGTTCGCCAGCATGTCGGCGACCAGCTTTTCCGTCTCGCGGCTGCCGGTGCCGTTGCCGATGGCGATCAGCTCGACATTGTGCCGGCGGATCAGCGCGGCGAGTTCCGCCTGGGTTCCGCGGATATCGTTCTTCGGCGGGAACGGATAAACGGTCGTGGTCTCCAGCAGCTTGCCGGTGCCGTCCACCACCGCGACCTTGACGCCGGTGCGGATGCCCGGATCGAGGCCCATCGTGGCGCGCGAGCCGGCCGGGGCTGCGAGCAGCAGGTCCTTGAGGTTGCGGGCGAAGACATGGATAGCCTCCTCCTCCGCCCGTTCGCGAAGCTCGCGCATCAGGTCGAGCGACAAGGACACCGAAAGCTTCACCCGCCAGGTCCAGCCGGCGACATCCATCAGCCAGCGGTCGGCGGCGCCTCCCTGAGACCCGTTGGAGCGGATATCGAAGGCGGCCGCGATAGTCCGCTGGGCCGGCTTCACCGGCGAAGGATCATCGGCGTCGACCTCGATCGTCAGCGTCAGCACTTCCTCGTTCCAGCCGCGCAGCATGGCGAGCGCCCGGTGGCCGGGCGCGTTCGACCAGCGCTCCGAATGTTCGAAATAGTCGGCGAACTTGGCACCCTGCTCCTGCTTGCCGTCGACCACTTTCGCCTTCAGCACCGCACCGTCGCGCATGTGCTGGCGGAGCTTGCCAAGCAGGTCGGCGTTTTCGGAAATCGTCTCGGCGACGATATCGCGGGCGCCATCCAGCGCGGTCTTCACATCCGTCACCTCGCCCGTGACATAGGGCTCCGCCAGCCTTGCCGGGTCGGCGGCGCGGTCGGCCCATATCGCGTCGGCCAGCGGGCCCAGGCCGCGTTCGCGGGCGATTTCGGCGCGCGTGCGGCGCTTCGGCTTGTAGGGCAGATAAAGGTCTTCCAGTTCCGCCTTGGTGGCGGCCCTGCCGATCCTGGCGGCAAGCTCGTCGGTCATCTTGCCCTGGCCGGTGATCGATTCGACGATCGAGGCACGCCTGGCCTCGAGCTCACGCAGGTAGACGAGCCGCTCGGAAAGGGTGCGGAGCTGCGTATCGTCCAGCCCGCCGGTGACTTCCTTGCGGTAACGCGCGATGAACGGCACCGTCGCGCCCTCGTCGATCAGCCCGATCGCGGCTGCGGCCTGTTCCGGCCGGGCATTGATCTCCGCAGCAATCGCGGCGGCAAGGAATCGGATATCGGCTGCCATGAACGTCCTCTCCAGAAATCGGAGGCGCGACCATAGTGGAAGTTTATGGCAAGGCAACACAGGCAGCGGCAGGTCCACAATTTGCCGCGGGGAATGCACCAGAAAGAGACGTCTTCGGAAATTGGTAACCTCAGCTCTGTGGAAAATAAGCGCCGCACTCTCCACCCTGGGCATTGTAGACTATATTTTGCGCTCCGCATGATGCGGACAGCAAGGAGGTATGTATGCCTAGTAACTCTGCCAGGGCACTGGCATTCGACACGACGGTTACAAACGAAGAGCTGGAATCCATCATATGCTATCTCGAAAATAAACTGGAAGATGCACGCATAAGAAACGATCCTGTCCCATTCTTATCTTATAGAAACAAGGTAATATTTCAAGAAACACTCAAGATCCGGCGGAATGAACACGTCCGGCGCAGCGAGCTCTAGGGCGCCGTTCGCCCGAACGGGCGCACGAAGGGCGCTCTAATCCTTTGAATCCAGAGCATCTTATCTGTGCTCAGGCGATTCCACCTGAACGCAGGATACTCTCGGGCCGGGCTCCGGCTTCTTCGTATCGGAATGGTCCTCTCGTCCAGGCGCGGCACATCCGCCAGGGACGAGGGGGACCGTTGCAGGGGCCTTTTTGGAGCCTTGAAACCCTTGACCTTTCCTTCCCCTCCCCTTAACCGCCCAGGGACAGACTTCTCCAGGCGCAGACGAGGGCGAGGCATGAAGGTTCTCTTGATCGGTTCGGGTGGACGCGAGCACGCACTCGCCTGGAAAATCGCCCAGTCGCCAAAGCTCAGCCGCTTTTATGCCGCACCCGGCAATCCCGGCATCGCCGAGCATGCGGAGCTCGTCCCGCTCGAAATCGACGATCACCCGGCAGTCGCCACCTTCTGCCTCGACAAGGCGATCGACCTCGTGGTGGTCGGGCCGGAAGCCCCGCTTGTCGCGGGTATCGCCGACGTCTTGCGGGGCAAGGGCATCCCGGTCTTCGGGCCTTCCGCCGCCGCCGCGCAGCTCGAAGGATCGAAGGGATTCACCAAGGACCTCTGTGCCCGCTACGACATACCGACCGGCGCCTATCGCCGCTTTTCCAACGCGGCCGACGCCAAGGCCTACGTGCGGGAACAAGGCGCACCGATCGTCGTCAAGGCGGACGGGCTTGCGGCGGGCAAGGGCGTCACCGTGGCGATGACGCTGGAAGAGGCCCTGGCTGCGATCGACGACTGTTTCGACGGCGCTTTCGGCGCCGCCGGCGCGGAAGTGGTGGTGGAAGCCTATCTCGATGGCGAGGAGGCGAGCTTCTTCTGCCTCTCCGACGGCAGGACCGCGCTGGCGCTCGCCACCGCCCAGGACCACAAGCGGGTGGGCGATGGCGACACGGGCCCCAACACGGGCGGCATGGGCGCCTATTCGCCGGCCCCGGTGATGACGCCGGACATGGTTTCCCGCACCATGAGGGAGATCATCGAGCCCACCATCCGCGGCATGGCGGAAAGCGGCCATCCCTTCACCGGCGTCTTCTTCGCCGGCCTCATGATCACGGAAAAAGGGCCGGAACTCATCGAATACAATGTCCGCTTCGGCGATCCGGAATGCCAGGTGCTGATGATGCGGCTGAAAAGCGACCTGCTCGATCTGCTCCACGCCGCCGCAACCGGGACGCTCGACCGGGTTTCGGCCGAATGGAGCGACGGCGTGGCGCTGACCGTGGTGATGGCTTCGAAGGGTTATCCCGGCTCATACGAGAAAGGCACCCCGATCGCGAACCTGCCGGAAACGGCGGGCGGCGAGAAGATCTTCCATGCCGGCACGGCATTGAGGGACGGCGCGCTCGTGGCGACCGGCGGCCGGGTGCTCAACGTCACCGCGACCGGCGAAACGGTCGCGGAGGCGAAGGCGCACGCCTATGCCCTGGTCGACAAGGTGGCATGGGACAACGGCTTCTGCCGCCGCGACATCGGCTGGCGGGCGATCGAGCGCGAACGGAACTGACGCCGGGGCGGTCGCCGAATTCATTCAAAATTTACCGGTTCTCCTGACGGGATCGAAACGAAGCGACGCTATTTTTTCCGGACCTGAGGCAAGGATTCCGGTTATGCGTCTCGTTCTGACTACGGTTCTCGTGTTTGCAAGCGGTGCGGCCTTCGCATCTTCCATCACGGCGATCAACGGTTCGCATGCCGCCGGCACCAGCATTGTCGAAAAACGCTGCGAAGGCTGCCCGGCGGCAAAGCCGAAAGTGAACCAGGCCACCTACAAGGTGCCCGAGCTGGCCAGCGGCAAGCAGAAGGTGGAGATCGTCGACATCAACGGCGAAAAGAAGCTGGCGCGCACCGAAGCCTGGTTCGGGGGCTCGCCCGTCATCCATATCAGCAAGGTGCCGGAATGGATGGCCCCCGACAGCGCGATCGCGGATCTGCACCCGGCGGCGGACGGCTCGACGGAAACCGGAATAGCCACGATCGGGGATTCGCGTGACGGCGTCGACCTCGACGCCACCACCAGCGCCGTCGACCCGCTCAAGGAAAAAGCAGAATCAACCGAGATATCGGCCGCGCCGTCTCCGGCCGCAACCGGTCAGTTCGAGCTGCGGCTGACATTCGCTGAATAAGCGACCCGAGATATTCACCATCCTAAAGATGTCTTCCAGATTGCCATTTCGCGATTCGCGCGAAGACCTTGCACGCAAAGACACTATCTGACTAATTTATTGTCATTGCGAAGTGTCAAGTCCTCTATAATTAAATTTTTATTCAAATATTCGACATCACTCTGCTGTGCGAGGCGTGCATGGAGCACGGTCATGGCGCAGGACGCGCCCTCTCCCCCTAATCAACACCGTTTTGCCGGCTCCACCGGGAGATCACGGCCGCCAGAGAGTGGAACATGAAGAACCTGAAAATATCCCACCAGCTTTTATTGCTGATAGCGGCGATCATAATCGCGTTCGGAGCCGTGACCTATTATCAGGTTCGGGCGTCCATCGCGTCGATCTATGGCGAGCGCTACGACATGCTCCGCACCCAGGTGGAGTCCGCGACATCCATCCTGCAGGCCTATTACGAACAGGAAAAGGCCGGCAAGCTGACCCATGAAGAGGCGCAGAAACAGGCCTATGCGACCGTTGCAGGCATCAAGTTCGAGCCCGCCGGCTACGTCTTCGGGCTGAACTACGATACCGTCACGCAGTTCCACTACAACTCGAAGCTGGTCGGCGTGAACCAGAAGGGGCAGCCTGACAAGATGGGCAACCTCTTCCGGGAGGAAATGGTGGCCAAGGGCCGCGCCGGCGGCGGGATCACTCTCTATTATTGGGAAAAGCCCGGCAAGTCTGCCGATCAGGTTTATCAGAAGGCGGTCTATTCCAAGGCATTCGAGCCGTGGCAGGTCATCGTCGCAACCGGCGTCTACATCGACGACCTCGAAGCGAAGATCAACGGGGCGATCGCGGAAGTCGTCATCGCGGGCCTCGTCGCCGTCGGCATTGCGATGGCCCTGGCCTTCTTCGTGATCCGCAACATCACCCGTCCGCTCGACGCGGTCCATGCGGCGCTGCAGGCCGTCGCCGACGAGAACGTCACCATCAAGGTTCCCCATACGGACATGGCGAACGAAGTGGGCATGATGGCCAAGGCCACCCAGGAATTGCAGGAAAAGGTGCGCGAGCGCCACGCGATGGTCGAGCGGGAGGAAAAGCAGAAGCAGGAACTCGATCGCGAGCGCCAGCAGAACCTCGACATGCAGCAGCAGGAGGCGCAGCTCCAGGCTCGTGTCGTCTCCACCATCGGCGAGGCGCTGGAAGCGCTCGCCACCGGCGACCTCACCGTCCGCTGCGACGATCTCGGCCCCCGCTACGAGGCATTGCGCCACAATTTCAACGAAGCGCTCGGCCAGCTCGAGGCGGCCATGGCCAAGGTCAATGCGAAGGGTATCGACATCGGAGGATCGAAGGAAGAGATTCGCCGCGCCTCCAACGAGCTTTCGCAGCGCACGGAGCGGCAGGCTGCGAACCTTGAGGAAACCTCGGCGGCACTCGACGAACTCGCCGTCGCCGTCCGCCAGACGGCCGAAGGCGCCCATGAGGCCGCGCAGCGCGTGACCTCGGTCAGCACCGAAGCCAACCGCTCCGACCAGATCGTCGCCCAGGCGATCGACGCCATGGGCGGCATCGAGCATTCGTCGGAAGAGATCTCGAAGATCATCGGCGTCATCGACGACATCGCCTTCCAGACCAACCTTCTGGCGCTGAATGCCGGCGTCGAGGCCGCCCGCGCCGGCGAATCCGGCAAGGGGTTCGCGGTCGTCGCCCAGGAAGTGCGCGAACTGGCCCAGCGCTCCGCCGCTGCCGCCAAGGAGATCAAGGACCAGATCTCCCGTTCGTCCGGCCAGGTGCAGAACGGCGTCCGCCTGGTGGGCGAGGCGGGCGAGGCGCTGAAGCGCATCTCCAGCCAGGTCAAGGCGGCGAGCGAAATCGTCGGCAAGATCGCCCATTCCGCATCCGAGCAGGATACGACATTGCGCTCGATCTCGTCTTCGCTGAACCAGCTCGACGCGGCGACCCAGCACAATGCAGCCATGGCCGAGGAAACCACGGCCTCGGCGGAAGCGCTCGCCGCCGACACGGACGAGCTTCTCGGCCTGATCCGCAGCTTCCGCATCGGCGGCGGCGACGCCGGTGCCAGCGGACTTCACCGCGTCGCGCAGAAAATGCGCAGGGCAGGCTGAACCAACCTTCAGGGGTGGGGACGAGGGACCGCCGGGCTTTGGCCCGGCGGTTTTGTTTTATCGATCAATCAGGCCGCGGCCACGGCAAGGTGGATGCCGGAGCTTTCCTGCAACTGCCGGATAACGTTGAAAAGATTGCCAGCCCGCGGATTGCCCTTCGGCCCGAACATGCGCATCACGCTTTTAGCGGGCATGCCCACCTTCTGAGCCAGCGCCTCAAAGCCGATCGTCGCATTGATGAAGTCGCGCAATACGCTCTTGCCGGTTTCCACATCGCCTTCGAGAAGAAGCTCGACCGCATCGGACAACAAGGCTGCTCGAAACGTCGGGTCCTGATCCAGGCGGGCCTTGACCGTCTCCTTGAATTCCCGCGTCAATGCCATGTCAGCCTCCTTTCCTGGATTTATAATCCTGCCAATGGGCTTTCGCCGTCTCGATATCGTTCTGCTGGCGTTGTTTCGTGGCGCCTAACAGCAAGATGACCAACTGATCGCCATCGCGGCCAAGATAAACCCGATAGCCTGGTCCGTAATCGATCCGATACTCCAACACTCCCGAACCAACGGTTTAACGTTCGAGAAATTGCCCTGCCCGATGCGGGCCAAAGCGATCGTCACCTTCGAAGCAGCGCGAGACTCGATATGGTCAAACCATCGCCCGAACGGGCTCGATCCATTCCGGTCCAGATATTCGATGGTCTTCATGACAGATGGTCACATATACGTTATCATCTATCAAATTGGTTTGCAAAAATCAGCCTGAAATCTTCGAGAAATCCGCAACCGTGCCGGTCGCCTCGCGGATCGCCTTCAACAAGGCGAGGCGGTTGGCACGGATCGCGGCATCCTCGTCATTGACCAGCACGTCCTCGAAGAACCGGTCCACCGGCGCTCGGAGCTTCGACAGGGCCTCCATGGCCGAGCGGAAGTCTTCCCCGGCGATGGCGTCCGCCGCCTCCTTCGAGGCGGTCCGGATCGCCGCCCAGAGCGCCTTTTCCGCATCCAGCCTCAAAAGCCCGTCCGCAACGCCATCGGCGACGACCGTGCCCTTCTTCTCCTCGGCGGAGAGAAGCTGCACGGCGCGCCGAGTGCCGGCGAGCAGGTTCTTTCCGTCTTCCGAGGTGATGAAGGCCGTCAGCGCCTCGGCGCGGCGGGCGACCAGCAGCAGGTCGTCGGCGTCCGGCGTCAGGACCGCGTCGATGATGTCGTGCCGCGCGCCCATGTCGCGCAGGTAGACTTTCAGGCGGTCGTGGAAGAAGGAAAGGAGGTCGGTCACGACTGCGGATAAATCCAGCCTTTTCAAATACGTGCGTTCCACCACACGCTCAAGGGCTTCGGAATCGCCTGCAGCATCAAGACGACGGGCCGCTTCGAAATCCTTATCTGCCTCCGGATCGCGCACGTGGTCCTCAACAATTTCGAGCCCACCATTCAGGACCTGCAACAGCGGCAGCCGCACCTTCCGCTCCAGGAGGATGCGCACGACACCCAGTGCGGCGCGGCGGAGCGCGAACGGGTCCTTGGAGCCTGTCGGCTTTTCGTCGATCGCCCAGAAGCCGACGAGCGTATCGAGCTTGTCGGCCAGCGCGACCGCGATCGCCACCCTGTCGTCCGGCACGCGGTCGGACGGGCCCTGCGGCTTGTAATGGTCTTCGACGGCGGCGGCCACGGACGGGTTCTCGCCCTGCAAGGCCGCGTATTTGCGGCCCATCAGGCCCTGCAGTTCCGGGAATTCGCCGACCGCTTCGGTGCGCAGGTCCGCCTTGGCGAGCACGGCGGCGCGATCGACCAGAGCCGGGTCGGCGCCGATGATCGGAGCCAGTTGCGCGGCGAGATCGCGGATACGGGCGACACGCTCCCCTTGGGTGCCGAGCCTGGCATGGAAGGTGACGTTCAGCGCATCGAGCTTGGCCATGCGCTGGTCGAGCGGTTTCTTCAGGTCGAGGCCGAACTTTTCCGCAGACTCCACCAGCGTATCGAGATCGGGCATGTCGCCCTGGTCGCGGGTCCAGAAATGCTTGGCGTCCGAAAGGCGCGCGCGCACGACCTTGCCGTTGCCGTGGACGATTTCCTTGCCGCCGTCCTTCGCCTCGATGTTCGAGATCAGGACGAAGCGGTTCGAGAGGCTCTCGCCGCCCTGCGGGCGCGTGACGAAACACTTCTGGTTCGTCTTGATGGTGAGGCGGATGATCTCGGACGGGATTTCGAGATATTCCTGCTCGAACTCGCCCATCAGCACATGCGGCCACTCGACGAGGCCGGAAACCTCTTCCAGCAGGCCTTCGTCCTCGACCAGTTCGAGACCGTTGGCGAAGGCGAGATCGCGCGCGTCGTGCAGGATCACGTCCTTGCGGCGTTCGGCGTCCAGCATCACCTTCGCCTTTTCCAGGCTTGCGGCATAATCCTCGAAGCGGCGCACCGTGATCGCTGCCGGTGCATGAAAGCGGTGGCCGTAGGTGATGTTGCCAGCCGTCAACCCGTCCACTTCAAAGGGAATGACCTGGGTTTCGTCGTGTTCCGGCCCGAAGACGCAGACGATCGACTGCAGCGGGCGCACCCAGCGCAGGCTCTCCGGCCCCTTGCCCTCGATGCCGGCATAACGCATGCCCTTCGGCATGGAAGCAGCGCCCCAGCGCATGGATTTCGGCCAGGGGAAATTGCGGACGATGCCCGGCATGACATCGGCGATGATCTCTTCCGCCGGGCGGCCCGGCCTGGAGATGACCGCGACGTAGAAATCGCCCTTCTTCGGATCGCTGACGACCTGGGCTTCGGACACGGACGACAGGCCGGCGCCGCGCAGAAAACCCTCGATCGCCTTTTCCGGCGCATCGGTGCGCGGCCCCTTGCGCTCCTCGCGCTGGTCGGCGGAACGGGCAGTCAGGCCGCGGACATCCAGCGTCAGGCGACGCGGCGTCCAGTATTCGCGCGCGCCTTCATAGGTCAAACCCGCTTCCACCAGAGCGTCGGTGACGAGCTTTTTCAGGTCCCCCGCAGCCTTGCGCTGCATGCGGGCGGGAATTTCCTCCGAGCGGAGTTCGAGAAGCAGGTCGGGCATCAGTGTTCAACTTTTGTGTGAATTTCACGGGAAATGGGCAATTGCCGAGGCTCTAGCAAGCCCGCCGCGAAAAGTCATCAGTCGGATTGGCGAAAGTGCTACCACCCGCCGCCACCTCCGCCCCCTCCCCCGCCGCCGGAGGAGCCGCCCGAGAAGCCGGAGGAGGACGAAGAGGATTTCGGCTCGGGGATGGTCGAGGCGATGGTGGAAGCCATCGAAGAGGAAAAACCGCCGATGCGGTCGCCGAAGCTGGCATAGTTGCCGCTGTACCAGCCCGGCGCGTAGGCGGCAGCCGCCGCACCGACGGCCGTGGCGAGCCAGGCCTCGAAGGCGCGGCTCCATGGCTTTTCCACCCCGAGCGCCACCGCATAGGGCAGAAGCGTCTCGAAATGCTGCGGCGACATGGTGGGGGCGCCCGCCATGTTCATCCGGTCCTTTTCGGCAAGCGTCAGATAGGTGCGCAGGCCCTCGATGCCGTCCATCAGCTTGCGGCCGAGCGGCGTCGGCGCTCCCATCAGGAAAAAGAAAATGACATTGGCAAGGACGATGCCCCCCACCGCCACCAGAACCGGCCAGTGATCGCTGCCCGTCAGTTCGGAAGCGAGCGCAACCACGAGGCCGGAACCGACCGAAAGGGCGACGAAGCCTATGAAGCCGAAAATGAGGATCGAGACGATCTTCGACACAAGAGAGCCGCCGCGGCGCAACCCCTTGCCGAGGTTCACCGCAAACGCGCCGAAGAAAACGCTCACGAAGGCGGGAACCACCAGCGTGACGACAAAATCCGGCTCCAGGTTGCCGAACACGATCAGGGCGAGGAGCACCAGAACGCTCAGCACGATACCGCCGACGGTATAGCCCGTATTGGCCTTGTAATATTTGCCGCGATGCTCCTTCTCGATCGCCTGCCGGAAGCCTGCCCCGACGGATTGCACGGTGGCGCCGTGCGCTTCGTCGATCACGAAACTGCGGCCCGCCCCTCCCACCGACGCGAGAATGGATGCCTGGCCGATCGGCAGGTCCCGGGGCGCGGCCTTTTCCGTCCGCCGGATGACGATCTTCTCCTTGAGATCCTCCAGCGTGACGAAGCCCTTCACGGCGAGATCGAGCGCGCTTGCGGAGAAGGCGGTCCAGCCGCCGCCCGAAAAACCCTTGTTGTCGATATAGTTGACGAGCGCGGGAGAGATCCCGTCAGGGGCGTTCCAGCGCGGCACGACGACGCCGCCGGCGGGGTCGCGCCCGACGCGGTTCCAGAAGACGACATAATAGGCGACGACGAGAAGGAGGCCGCCGAAACCCAGGAAGAGGTTGAGGTTGTCGCGGAGCCACCAGCCGCGCTGCTGATCGGCGGAAGGCGGCGCGACAACTCCTTTCGGAAAGCCGACGACGACGGTCAGCCCCTCCTGCTCGCCAAGCGGCCTCGTCGTGGCGAAGACCGCCTCGCCGCCATTTTCCTGCATGCGGGCATTGCGGGCGGTGGAGCCGATCGGCCCCGTATAGGCGGCGGTCCGGGTCACCTGGCCGCGCGGAAGCGCCACCCGCGCGGAAGCCTCGGCAATGCGGAACAGCCAGCCGTTGCCCGTGACGTTCCAGTAGAGTTCGTCATGGTCGTCGAAATAACGGATCTGGCGGTCGGTCCTGTAGGTGAAGACATAGGTGTGCTCGCCATTGCGCAGGAGCACGTCTTCGGAGCCGGCATAGATGCGGATGCCGCCCGTGACCGTCTCCGTCCGGTAAGGCTCCTCCTGTCCGTCCCGGGTGACGGACAGGACATCGAAGCCCACGCGAACCGTCCTGCCCTTCGCATCCACCATCGTCAGCGGGAAATCACGGAAAATCCCGCGCCGGATGTTACGGCCCTCGGCATTGACGGTGATCGTTTCGGAAACCGTCAGGTCGCCGTCCTGCGCCACCTGGATGTCGGAACGGTAGGAGCGGATATATTCCTCCGCCGCAGCGGGCAAGACGCCCGCCAGGGACAGGAGAAGCGCCAGGCAGAGACCGGAGAACCACCGCATCACGACATCCCTCCCCCGGCTTCCCGGCCGAGCCTTGTTGTCCCGTCTATTCGATATCCGTGTAGGAAACCCCGAGCGACGCCAGGACATCCCAGTAATCCGGGAAGGTCTTGGCGACGCAATCCGGATCGAGAATGGTGATGCCGTGGATCTTCAGCCCCGCCAGAGCAAAGCTCATGGCGATACGGTGGTCCGCAAAGGTGTTGATCGCGGCCGGCAGCGTCTGACCCGCGAGCGAAGGATCGGACGCCACGATGAGATCGTCCCCCTCTTCCGTGGCGAGACCTTCGCGGATGGCGTTGAGGCCGAGCGACAGCGCCCGCACGCGGTCGCATTCCTTGACCCGCAGGTTGGCGATCCCGGTGAAGCGCACCGGCGTTTCGTTGAAGGCCGCCAGCACGGCAAGCGTCGGCACGGCATCCTGCATCTGGGAGCCGTCGATCTCCGCCGGCAGATGCGGAAATTTCGAGATGACGTCATAGGCCTTGGCGTCCGGCTGGGTGAAGGCCTCGTTCGGCACGCCGAGGTCGATCGCGCCGCCGGTCAGAACCTCCGCCGCCCAGAGGTAAGTCGCGGCGGACGCATCCGGCTCGATGACGAAATCGGCGGCCTCGTAGCCGGTCGGCTCGACCTTCCAGGTCGCGGCATCGACCTGCTCGACCTTGGCGCCGAAGGCCTGCATGGCTGCGAGCGTCAGGTCCACATAACCGCGGGCACCGATCTCGGCCCCCGCCAACGCCACGGTCACCGGCGCATTGGCGCCTTGCGGCGCAAGCGGCGCCGCCATCAGCAGCGCGGACACATACTGGCTTGACAGGCCGGCGTCGATTTCGACCCGGCCGGAGGCAAAATGGCCATTGCCGCGCACGGTGACCGGCGGGCATCCGGTCGGCGCCTCGACATCGAGGCCCAGCGACTTCAGGGCGGCGACCAACGGCCCGATCGGCCGCTTGCGCATGTGCTCGTCGCCGTCCACCACGACTGTTCCGTCGACGGAAGCGACGGCCGCCGTGAGGAAGCGCGTCGCCGTGCCGGCATTGCCGAGAAAGAGCGGTCCCGACGGCGGCAGAAGCCTGCCCGTGCCCGTGACGACGAAGGTCGTCGGATCGGGTTCCTCCACCTTGACGCCCATGGCCCGGAGCGCCTCCGCCATGTAGCGCGTATCGTCGCTCCTCAATGCGCCGGTCAGCCGGCTCGCGCCCCTGGCGAGGCCCGCAAGCAGCAGCGCACGGTTGGTGATCGACTTCGAGCCGGGCGGCACGGCGCGTCCGGAAAGGGGCTTGCCCGGAGGCAGGATGGTGAGTTTGGCTCTGCCCATGATGATCGTCTCTTCCGCCTTTTGCAGCCTTGCGAACCGGAGGAACGCCAGAAGCCGCGCTATTTCGAACCTTCGGCCGCGCTCTTAGAGCGTTTCGGCGCAAAGGTCCAATGGCGGTTTTCTAGAATTTGACAGTCGGAACGGCGCGGTCCGCCTCGTTGGCGATCTCGAAATAGTCGCGTTTGGAAAAACCGAACTGGCCGGCGACAAGGTTTGAGGGAAAGCTTTCGATCTTGACGTTCAGATCACGGGCCGCGCCGTTGTAATAGCGACGGGCCATCTGGATTTCGCTTTCGATCGTCTCCAGCGATGCCTGCAGCTCGGAAAAATTCTGGTTCGCCTTGAGATCGGGATAGGCCTCGGCCAGCGCGAAAAGCTTGCCGAGCGCCTGGCCGAGCAGGCCTTCGGCCTCGGCGCGGGCGGCGACATCGCCGGCCGGAACCGCCTGCGCCTGGTTGCGCAGCTTCACCACTTCCTCGAACGTGCCCTTCTCGTGCGCGGCATAACCCTTCACCGTCTCGATCAGGTTCGGGATCAGGTCGGCGCGCCGTTTCAACTGCACGTCGATGCCGGACCATGCCTCCTCCGCCATCTGACGGGACCTGACCAGCCCGTTGTAGATCATGACGGCGTACAGGGCGACGAGAACGACTATACCGATCAGGACGTACATCAGGCGAATCCCCCAAAGGCTTCAAAATCCAGGGCGGACACTACAGCATCGGCCCGAAAATCGGAATCGATTTTCGGAAAGCACGATGTTTGAATTCAATGGGGTAGAGCGTCCTTTGTACGCCCGGAAGGATGCACGGCGCTCTGTGCATGGTCGGGGGCTGCGTCAAACAGCGACGCCCGACGCAGGCCCGCCCGCGGGCAAGCTCATGCCGCCTTGCCGAAATTCACGCCGCCGGCTTCCGTCAGCAGGAAAGCCTCGCCGCAGGCCTTCGCCAGCGTGCGGACGCGCAGGATATAGCTCTGGCGCTCGGTGACGGAGATGACGCCGCGGGCATCAAGCAGGTTGAAGACGTGGGACGCCTTGATGCACTGGTCATAGGCCGGGAAGACGCATTTGTGCAGCATCTGGTTGGCATTCGCCCCCGGGGCGCCGGCGGCGAGCAATGCCTGGCATTCCTTTTCGGCGTCGATGAAATGCCGGTGCAGCATGGCCGTGTCGGCGAATTCGAAGTTGTGCCGGGAATATTCCTGCTCGGCCTGCAGGAAGACATCGCCATAGGTGATCTTTTCCTCGCCCTCGCGGCCGTTGAAGTTCAGCTCGTAGATGCTGTCGACGCCCTGGAGATAGGTGGCGAGGCGTTCGAGACCATAGGTCAGCTCGCCCGCGACCGGCGCGCATTCGATGCCGCAGACCTGCTGAAAGTAAGTGAACTGCGACACTTCCATGCCGTCGCACCAGCATTCCCAGCCAAGCCCCCAGGCGCCGAGGGTGGGGCTTTCCCAATCGTCCTCGACGAAGCGGACGTCATGCAGAAGCGGGTCGAGGCCGATCGCCTTCAGCGAGCCGAGATAGAGTTCCTGCAGGTCCGGCGGGTTCGGCTTCAGGATGACCTGGTATTGGTAGTAGTGCTGCAGGCGATTCGGGTTTTCGCCATACCGGCCGTCGGACGGACGGCGGGAAGGCTGCACATAGGCGGCCTTCCAGGGCCGGGGACCGAGCGCGCGCAACGTGGTTGCCGGATGGAAGGTTCCGGCGCCGACTTCCATGTCGTAGGGCTGCAGGATCGCGCAGCCCTTGTCCGCCCAGTAGTTCTGGAGCGCGAGGATCAGCCCCTGGAAGGAGCGGGCCGGAGACATGTGGGCGGGCAGATCGGTCATGGCGATTTCGGGTTCCGTTCAAGGATGCGGACGAGTGCCACGCATCGGGGGCGCGGGTCAAGGATTTATGCGTTTGCGCATATTGCGTTATGCCTGATCGACCTTATCTGTGATAAGATCGCCGGCAGCTTGCGGAGGCCAGCATGAACGTCAAGAATACCGTGACATTGTCGGACCGCTATCTGCGCCATGCCGAGCGGATGGTGGAAGACGGCCAGTTCCCCTCCGTCGAGAAGGTCATCGAGGCCGGCATCGACAGCCTGATGCAAGCGGACGATCAAGCCGGTGCGGACCACGATCCACTCGCTGGCGTGGCCGATGAAATCCGCCGGCGGATGCAAACACCTCGGGATCAGTGGATTCCTATGGATAGGGACAATCTTTTCGACAGCGTGCGTGCTCGGCTTGATGAAAAGTACAAGAGCAAGTGATGCCAGTCTATCGGCTGGAATATCACTCCGCCGCCGAGCAAGATCTCGTCGATATCCATAGTTACATTGAGGGCTATGCCGGACGAATTACCGCCGATCGAAAGCTGGCGGAGATCGAAGCCACCACCTATCGATTGGCCGACCTGCCAAAGATCGGTTCCATTCGCGACGACCTTCTACCCGGCCTACGCGCCATCCCCGCCGCTGAGAAGGCCATTATCTGCTTCACCGTCGACGACGAAACGATGACGGTCTTCATCATCTGCATCAGCTATGCCGGCTCCGATTGGACGTCGCGCGTAACAGAGCGCTTCTGAACCGTCACTCTTCGTCCCGTTTCACGCGATACTCACCCGTCACGGGGTCCTTGACGAGCGTGCCCATGGCGCCTGTCTGGCGCTCCTTCTCCCGTTCCTTCGAACGCCGGGTAAGCTTTTCGGCGTCGCTGATGAAGCGTTTGTAGAACATCCAGCCGCCGCCAATCACGATGATCAGAAATAAGAGCTGGGCCATCTCCCCCTCGCGCCTTGCCTATCGGCCTTCCTAGAGGCCGTACCTGCTCCACAATGCCTTTTCCTCGATGCCCGCGGCAAGTCCCGCGGCAGCCCCTGCGGCGATTTCACCGGCCTTGCCGGCGCCGAAGACGCCAGGCACACGGCGGCCGAAGAGGGTACGGGCGCTGCCGATCAGCTCCAGTTGCGCGTCCTTGCCGTAACGGCGCTTCAGGACCTCACGCATGTCCCCCAGTCCGTCGACCAGGCCGAGATCGACGCCGCGCAGGCCGCTCCAGAACAGCCCCGAAAAGATCGTCGCATCGTCGACCAGCCGCTCGCCGCGGCGCATTTTGACCATATCGATGAAAACCTTGTGGATTTCGAGCTGCAGCGACTTCAGGTATTCGATATCGCCTTCCTTTTCCGGCTGGAAGGGATCGAGGATCACCTTGTTCTCGCCCGCGGTGTAGACGCGCCGCTCGATGCCGATCTTGCGGAGCAGTTCCGGAAACCCGAAACCGCCGGAAACGACGCCGATCGAACCGACGATCGAAGTCGGGTCGGCAAAAATCTCGTCACCGGCGAGCGCGATCATGTAACCGCCCGAAGCGGCCACGTCCTCGACGAACATCAGGACCTTCTTGTCCTTTTCCTCGGCAAGCGCCCTGATGCGCTGGAAGATCAGGCGCGACTGCACCGGCGAGCCGCCCGGCGAATTGATGGCGATCGCGACAACGGGCGCCTCCTTTTTCGAGAAGGCCTTGTCCAGCATCGGCGCGACGGTGGCCAGATTGAGGGTCTGCTTGAACTGGCTGCCGCCTGCCATGATCGCGCCGTGGAGCCGGATGACGGGGATCGTCACGCCCTTCTTGCGGAACCGCTTCGGCAACAGCCTTTTCCAAAACCCGGCCATCTCTCTTCCTTCTTCCTTCTTCTTGCGCAGTTTTCTTCTTGCGCACTGGCGTCCTGTTTCTTCTTGCGCACTGGCGTCCTGATTCCGAAGCTCGTCATACCTTGCGGCGAATGCGGACGGAACTTCGGAATCCGGAGGGCGCCGGCAATATCATGCCCCGGCATGGCGGATTTGAAGTTCGCTCCGGCACCTGCCGCGCAAGCCATGCGGACTTCAAATCCATCACACCGGACTGCCACAGCATGTATGCGACGGAATTTCAAACACAATGGCCGCACCTTCGAAACGAGTATTTTTCCATTTCTTACTTGCGAATGACTTGCATTCTCATTTCCGGCAGTATTATCTCTGCAATGCGAACCGGAGACATGCGGACATGGACATTCTAGGCCCGGATCAGGAACTGAGACCGGATCAAGACGCGGGCTGGCGCCACAGGCGCGGCGAGGCATCGCTTTCCGATGTCCATCGCAGCGTCAACATCGCCCGGCACGGATCGCAGCTGCGCCGCATCGCCGCCTTTGCCGGCCCCGGTTACATGGTGGCGGTCGGCTACATGGACCCGGGCAACTGGGCGACGTCGCTCGCCGGCGGATCGAAGTTCGGTTACGCGCTGCTGACCGTCGCGCTGCTCTCCAACCTGATGGCGATCGTGCTCCAGTCGCTATGCGCCCGACTCGCCATCGCCTCGGGCCGCGACCTTGCGCAGGCCTGTCGCGACGCCTTTCCCGGATGGATATCCGTGCCGCTCTGGGCGCTGGCGGAAATCGCCATCATCGCCACGGATATCGCCGAGGTGATAGGCACGGCGATCGGTCTCAACCTGATCTTCGGCATCCCGCTCGAACTCGGCGTGTTGATCACGGCGCTCGATGTCTTCATCATCCTCTATCTGCAGAAGCTCGGCTTCCGCTGGGTGGAGGCTTTCATCATCACGCTGCTCGGCGTCATCGCCTTCTGCTTCGCGGTCCAGATCTTCCTTGCCGATCCGGATTGGGGCGGCGTGATCAGGGGCTTCTTCCCGACGACGGAGATCGTCCGCAATCCGGAAATGCTCTATCTTGCGCTCGGCATTCTCGGTGCGACCGTGATGCCGCACAACCTTTACCTGCATTCCGGCATCGTGCAGACCCGCGCCTATGGCCACACGCTGCCGGAAAAGCGCGAAGCCCTGACCTATGCGACGCTCGATTCCACCGTCGCTCTCTGTTTCGCGCTTCTCATCAATGCCTCGATCCTCATCCTCGCGGCGGCGGCGTTCAACGCCAGCGGCCAGACGGATGTCGTCGAACTCGGCGAGGCGCATTCCCTGCTTTCGCCGCTGCTCGGCCTTGCCATCGCCCCGACGCTCTTCGGCATCGCGCTTCTCTGTTGCGGCCTCAATTCGACGGTGACGGCAACGCTTGCCGGCCAGATCGTCATGGAAGGCTTCCTCAAGATCAGGCTGCAGCCCTGGGTCCGCCGGCTGATCACCCGCGGCATCGCCATCGTTCCCGCCGCGCTGGTGACGATCCTGTACGGCGATGCCGGAACGGCGGAACTGCTGATCCTCACCCAGGTCGTGCTGAGCCTGCAGCTTTCCTTCGCGGTTTTCCCGCTCGTCGCGTTCACCGCCAGCAGGGCCAAGATGGGCGCGCTCGTCGCACCCCGCTGGCTGACCGCGATCGCTTATGCGATCGCCGTCGTGATCGCGGCCCTCAACGTCAAGCTGCTTATCGATTTCGTCTCGGGCTGAGCCTCGCATAGGCGGCACGGCCATTGTTGAGATCGTCGACGAACGGCGTGAACGCGTGGCCTTCCGCGCCGTGCACGAAGAGCGGCGCGCGAAACGTCAGCCGGGCCCGGGACCCCTTGACCGCGGTGACGAGAATGCGCGTGGCGCTTTCATCGGGCCGCGGGTGGACGGCCGTGATCTCCAGCCCGCCGAAACGTTTGCCGCAGGCGGCGATGATCTCGGCGATCGATTGCGGGCGGGCGATCAGCGACAATTGGCCGCCCGGCTTCATGATCGCGCCGGCCGTGCGAATCCAGGCCTCGAACAGGCCTTCCGTCATGGCGTGCGCCTCCGCCTTCAGCGCATCCGGGGTCCTGCGGTCGCTGGCATCGTTGAACGGCGGGTTCATGATGACATGGTCATAGGCCTCGTCTTCGAGACCGGCCGCGAGCCGCGGCCTTCCCGTCAGCGTGACGTCCGCCTCCAGCACGTCGACCCGGCCGGCGAGGGCGGCGTTTTCCGAAAGCGCAAGCGTCCTGCGGGCATAATCGGCCATCAGCGGCGATCTTTCGACCAGCGCGACCGTGGCATCGCCGAGACGCGCCGCGACCGCGAGCCCCGCCGCCCCGGCGCCCGCGCCGAGATCGGCCACCCGGACCGGTCCGTCGTCCGCCACCAGCGCGGCGAGCAGCATGGCGTCGACGCCGGAGCGATGCCCGCCGCCCTTCGGCTGCATCACATGAAAATTGCCGCGATGGAACGCATCGATGGTGTGGGCGGAGGTCATATGGTTTGCCACTGTCGAACCCCGGCGGTTGCCGGCCCCCCTCCGCCCTGCCGGGCATCTCCCCCACAGGGCAGAGGGGGGCGATCCGCAGGGAGTTCCGGTGCCGACGCTCCCGAAAAAGACGAAGCAAAAGCCCCGAGCATCACGGCCGCAGCTCCGCTTCGAGCCCGGCGTCCTTCAATATCCGCCGCGCCTCGTTCACCCTATCCCCTTCCACCAGGAAACGGCGCGGCAGGAGCCCGAGGGACCCTTCCAACACGCTCATGGACTGATCGGCGATCATGCAGTGGATGCCCGCATCCTTCATCAGGCTTTCGGCCAGCGACAGGATCACGACATCGTTGGTGCGAATGATCTCCAGCATAACCCTTTTTTGAAACCCCATTAAGTCCGGCGGGATGCGATTTGCCCTTGCCGCCCTATCCACCTCTTTCTATTGTCGTTTAAAAGATTTCGATAGGGAGGCCTCATCGTTGGGCGTCGTCATACCGCTTGAAGAAGGCAAAAACAAACCTGCATCCGTCAAACCGCTGGTGGACCTCACCAGGGCGGACATGGAACGGGTCAACCAGTTGATCCTGTCCAAGGCCGGCTCCGACGTGCAGATGATCCCGGAAGTCGCCAATCACCTCATCTCGTCCGGCGGCAAGCGCCTGAGGCCGATGCTGACGCTCGCCTCCGCGGTGCTGTTCGGCTATGAGGGCGACAGCCATGTGAAGCTTGCGACCAGCGTCGAGTTCATGCACACGGCGACCCTGCTGCATGACGACGTGGTGGACGAAAGCGACCTGCGCCGCGGCAGGTCCACCGCCCGGATGATCTGGGGCAACCAGGCGAGCGTGCTGGTCGGCGACTTCCTGCTCGGCCAGGCCTTCAAGATGATGGTGGAGGTCGGCTCGCTCGATGCGCTGGACGTGCTCTCGACCGCGGCCTCCGTCATCGCCGAGGGAGAAGTGCTGCAGCTTTCCGTCGCCAAGCATATGGAGACGACCGAGGACGACTATCTTTCGGTCATCCGAGCCAAGACCGCGGCGCTCTTCGCCGCGGCTGCGGAAGTCGGGCCGATCATCGCCAATGCCGACAAGGCCGGACGCGCCGCGCTGAAATCCTACGGCATGAATCTCGGGCTCGCCTTCCAGCTCGTCGACGACGCGCTCGACTACGGCGGCAAGGCGGCCGATCTCGGCAAGAATGTCGGCGACGATTTCCGCGAGGGCAAGATCACGCTGCCCGTCATCCTTTCCTATCGCCGCGGCACCGAGGGCGAACGGGCTTTCTGGCGGCAGGCGATCGAACAGGGCGAGAGCAGCGACGAAAACCTCGAAAAGGCGCTCGGGCTCATCAACAAATACAGCGCCCTCAACGATACGATCGCCCGCGCGCTGCATTACGGCACGATCGCCCGCGATGCCCTGGCGCCGCTGCCGTCCTCGCCTCTCAAGGCCGCCCTCCTGGAGGTCATCGATTTCTCGATCCAGCGCGTCAACTGACGCCGCCGGCCGGTTGACGAAGGTGTGACCGGCGCCGATCCTTTTCGGCGCGGGAGATTTCCTTGCGGACCTGCTCCAAAAAAGCCATTCTGTCGTGAATCAATTGAGCGCGAACAGCGGCGGTCTTCATCACCGCACCAGGCTCTACACGAAAGGCATCCTTCATGCGGCAGAAATCCAGTCTTCTTCTGCTCTCCAGCGCGGCGATTGCGACCGTCCTGATGTTCGGCGCGGTTGCAAATGCGGCAACCGCCAACCCGCGGCCAACGGCAGAAGAGGCGATTACCTTCGACGCCAGCGACGCGAAGTCGTTTTCCGGCGCGTTCCTTGCCGCCCGCACCGCCGACGTGGACCATGATTATCCGACCGCGATCTCGCTCTACCGCAAGGCGCTCGATTTCGAGCCGGCCAATCTGGAAATCCGCGAGAGGCTGATGATCTCGCTGCTGCTCAACGGCGATTTCGACGACGGCCTCAAGGAAGCCGAGGCGCTGAAGGAGGATGCGGCCGTCGAGCGGATCACCAAGATCGTCCGGGGCCTCGACGCATTGCGCGACAAGAAGTTCGACACGGCGCGGAAGGTTCTCGCCTATGAGGGGCCGAACGACCTCGACCGGCTGACGCACCAGCTCCTGTCGGCCTGGGTGCAGGTCGGTGCGGGCAAGAGCAAGCAGGCGATGAACAGCGTCGCCAACCTCAAGGGGCCAGCCTGGTACAAGGTCTTCGTCGACTACCAGCTCGGCGCCATGGCAATCGTCACCGGCGATATCGGCACGGCGCGGCAGCATCTCAACACGGCCGTCACCAACAAGGAGGCGGTTGCGACCGCACCCGACACGTTCATGCGCGCGGTCATGGCGCTTGCGCGCCTCGAAGCCGCCGCCGGCAACAGGCAGAAGGCGCTCGATGCCATCGCCGTCGGCGACGGCATGGTCTCCAACTACGCACCGCTGAAGGCCTTGCGGCAGAGCATCGAGAAGGGCGAAAAGCCGCAGCAGCAGGTGAGCAACGCCGCCGAAGGCGCCGCCAGCGTGCTCTTTTCCATCGGCGGAGCGCTGAACCGGCAGGGCGCGGAAGACATGGTCTCGCTCTACCTGCAGATATCGCATGCGCTCGACACGCAGAGCGCCGACACGCTGATCCTGCTCGGCGGCATCGCGGAAAAGCTCGAGCAGCCCGACCGCGCCATCAAGTTCTATTCGAGCGTGCCGGCCGATTCGCCGATGCGGCGGATTTCCGAACTGCAGCTCGGCGTGACGCTTTCGGAAACCGGCAAGGTGGACGAGGCCAAGCAGCATCTGAAGGCCCTGATCGAATCCGATCCCACCGACATCCGCAGCTATATCGCCTATGGCCAGGTTCTTTCCGAGGCCAAGGACTACAAGGCCATGGCGGAGAACTACGACAAGGCGGTCGAGGTGATCGGCCCCGTGCCGAAGCCGGGCGACTGGACCCTCTTTTTCCAGCGCGGCATTTCCTACGAGCGGCTGAAGCAGTGGGACAAGGCCGAGCCGAACTTCCGCAAGGCGCTGGAGCTCAACCCGGAGCAGCCGCAGGTGCTGAATTATCTGGGCTATTCCCTCGTCGACATGAACAAGAACCTCGATGAAGGTCTCGACATGATCCGCCGCGCCGTCGATGCGCGTCCGGACGACGGTTATATCGTCGATTCGCTCGGCTGGGCCTATTACCGCATGGGCAAGTTCGACGACGCGGTGACGGAACTGGAGCGGGCAGTGCAATTGCGCGCCGGCGACTCGACGATCAACGACCATCTGGGTGACGCCTACTGGCGTGTCGACCGCAAGCTCGAAGCCGTCTACCAGTGGAACCGCGCGCTCGTCTCCGAAGGCGAGGACATCAACCGCGAGCACATCAAGGAGAAGATCGAGAAGGGCCTGCCGCCGCTCGATCCGAACGCGACGACCGCCGACCGCAGCCGGACGGAACCTGTTGCTCCGCCCCCGCCGGCGCCGGTCAATCCCGACAAGAAATCCTGACGGATCATGTTTCTGGATACCATGCCGACCGAAGGAAACGGGCTCGCCGACGAGGCGGGCCTTTTTGAACTGGCGCCCGCCAAGATCAATCTTGCCCTGCATGTCACGGGCCAGCGGGCCGACGGTTATCACCTGCTGGAAAGCATCGTCACCTTCGCCGACACGGGCGACGGACTGAGCTTCTTTGCCGCGGAAGAGGACGGCTTTACCGTTTCGGGCCGGTTCGCCCATCTCCTGCCGCCCGATGCGGCGGGGCAGGACGGCAACCTGGTGCTGAAGGCGCGCGACCTTCTGCGGCGCATGCTGGAGAAACGGGGCATTCCGACGCCTCCCGTCGCCATTCATCTCGAAAAGAACCTGCCGGTCGCGGCGGGTATCGGCGGCGGATCGGCGGATGCGGCGGCGACGCTGCGGGGGCTGCTGCGCTTCTGGGATGCGGGCATGCCGGAGCCCGAGCTTGCCTCGCTCGCCCTGTCGCTCGGCACCGACGTGCCCATGTGCCTCAGGAGCGAGGCGCTGATGGCAAAGGGCATCGGCGAGGACCTGACGGAACTGGCCACCCTGCCCTCCCTGCCGCTCGTGCTCGGCAATCCGCTTGTCGGCGTCTCGACGCCGGATATCTTCCGGCGCCTCATGCGCAAGGACAATCCGCCGATCGGCGCGCTTGACGGCGACTGGTTGCCGGTGCTGAAGACGCTGCGCAACGACCTCGAACCGCCGGCCCGCTCGCTGGTGCGCGAGATCGACCAGATTTCCAACCTGATCGGGGCGGAAGGCGCGATGCTGACGCGCATGTCCGGCTCCGGCGCCACCTGTTTCGGGATATTTCCTTCCTCGGAGGCGGCGCAAAAGGCAGCGGAAAACCTTAACGGACAGAAGCCGGACTGGTATTTTCAGGCCGTGCAGACCGTTGGAACAGGACAATGAGCCGGATCGACGAAACCCGCCCCTTCATTCCCGTCGGCATTGCGGTGCTGACCGTCTCGGACACGCGCACGCTGGAGAACGACAAGTCCGGCGACACGCTCGTCGGCCGGATCGCCGAGGCCGGCCACCAGCTCAAGGCCCGCGCCATCGTGCCGGACGACAAGGAACGGATCGCCGGGCAGGTGCGCGCGTGGACGCTCGATCCGGAGATCGACGTGGTGATCACCACCGGCGGCACGGGCTTTACCGGACGCGACGTGACGCCGGAAGCCATCGAGCCGCTGTTCGAAAAGCGGATGGACGGCTTTTCCGAAGTCTTCCACCGCATCTCCTACGACAAGATCGGCACGTCGACGATCCAGTCGCGGGCGACCGGCGGCGTCGCCAACGCCACCTATATCTTCGTGCTGCCGGGTTCGCCGGGCGCCTGCAAGGACGCCTGGGACGGCATCCTGAAAGCCCAGCTCGACTACCGCCACATGCCCTGCAATTTCATCGAGATCATGCCCCGGCTCGATGAACATCTGAGGCGCGGCGCCGGGGGTTGATCCCCTCCCCGCCGGAGGCACGTCGTCATCCCGAAGCCGCTTCGCACCTGCGGGCGACAGGTTTCATCTGGCGGAAGCGGCGACCCAGGCCGGAATCATCTCGCTGGCAAGCCTCGAGGCTTTCTGTCCCTTCGCAAGGTTTTCCAGGTCCATGCCCGATTTCGCGAGCGTGATCGCCTGCTTCTTCGGGATGAGCAGACCATATTCGAGCGGCGGGACGGCGCGGCCGATGCGCTTGAAGAAAGGCCGGCGGTAATTGCGCGAGGGCGCGAACCGGGCCGGCTGCCTGTTGAGCGCGATGTATTCCATCACCTCCTCGATCCAGCCTGCCTGCAACCGCGCGCCCGGCTCCACCAGCAGCAGCCATTCGCCGCGCGCGCCCCGAAAAATGTCCTTGATGTCCCAATGATTGTGGAAACGGCAGCCGGCGGCATCCGCCACGCGGGAGGAACCGTCCCGCGAGCCGTGATCGAGCACCACGACATCGCTCACCAGCCCTTCCACCGCAGCGGAAACAAGCACCGAGAGCGTCTGCGCCAGCTCCGATTCCTGGTCGCGGCATTCCATGATGACAGTCAGCATTCCTGACATTTACCGCATCGCAGCACGGAACGCCAGAAACGGTTTCCAAATTTTGTTCTTGCAATGTTCTCATTTTACGGTTAGGAATTTAATCATCGCGAACGGGGAGATTTCCCCTTCAGGAGCGTCCCATGAACGAGCTGTCCCAATTGCGGCAGGCTGCTTTCGCGCCTGCTCATACGGCCGATATTGCCGATGCGCTGGTGAAATCCTCCGGCCTGCGGGTGGAGGCCGATCGCCGGCGGGGTCGTGGCGCCGGGCTCAACCCGAGCGGCCGGTTCGAGGAGAAGCGCCGGGAGGCCCTGGATGACGGCTGGCAGACAATCGAGGAGCTGGAGCCGTTCAGGACCGAGGTCCAGGTGGAGAAGCCGCGCGCGGCCATCACGCGCAACGAGTCTCCCGATCTTTCCTTCGACCGCTCGATCAATCCCTATCGCGGCTGCGAGCATGGCTGCATCTACTGTTTCGCGCGCCCGACCCACAGCTATATGGGGCTTTCGCCGGGGCTCGATTTCGAATCGAAGCTCTTTGTAAAACCGGACGTGCCGAAGCTGCTGGAACGGGAGCTGAGCAGGCCGGATTACAAGGTGCGGGCGATCGCGATCGGCACCAATACCGATCCCTACCAGCCGATCGAACGGGAATGGCGCATCATGCGGCAGATCCTGGAGGTGCTGAACAAGGCCAACCACCCTGTCGCAATCGTCACCAAGTCGGCGCTCATCACCCGTGACGCGGACATTCTTTCTGAGATGGCTTCGAAAGGGCTCGCCAAGGTCGGCATTTCCATCACCACGCTCGACCGCAAACTGGCCCGCGCCATGGAGCCGCGCGCCTCGACCCCTCCCAAGCGCCTCGACGCCATCAAGGCGCTGACCGATGCGGGCATTCCGGCATCGGTCATGGTGGCGCCCGTGATCCCGGCGCTCAACGATCACGAGATCGAGCGTATCCTGGAGGCTGCGAATGCCGCGGGCGCGACGAAGGCAAGCTATGTGCTGCTGCGCCTGCCGCTGGAAGTGAGCCCCCTCTTCCGGGACTGGCTCCTGCAGAATTATCCGAACCGCTACAGGCATGTCATGTCGCTGATTCGCTCCATGCGCGGCGGCAAGGACTACGATGCCGAATGGGGTAAGCGGATGAAGGGCGCGGGGCCCTATGCCTGGCAGATCGGCCGCCGTTTCGAGATGGCGACGAAGCGGCTCGGCATGGTGCGGCGCGGCCTGCCGCTGCGCGACGACATCTTCATCCGGCCCGATGGCGGCGGCATACAGCTTTCGCTGCTGTGAGGAGATGGCGAAGCTCGCCGAAGACAACCGATCCGGGGAATGAGAGGCCCCGTGATTTTTCGAATTCGATTTCCGGCACGTTCCCCGCTTCCGTCCCGTGCCGGAATGTCCCCGGTTCCACCGCCGCCCCGGTGGATAGCGACGCCGCAATCGCTTGCCGGGGTTGCAGGAGATCGGGTCGGCGTGCGAGGTTGCCGCCATGTTGCCTCGCACGTCGCCCGATTCTCCGATGCTCTTCGAGGAAGTGCCGCTCGTTCCGGACTTCAACCTCGAACTTCTGGCCCGAAAGGCCGGCCACTGGCCGGTCGCCGGAACCGATGAGGCAGGACGCGGCCCGCTCGCAGGGCCGGTCGTGGCGGCAGCGGTGATCCTCGACCCGGACAATATTCCGGCCGGTCTCAACGATTCCAAGCAGCTTACAGCCGCCCGGCGGGAGGTGCTGTTCGAGGCGATCATGGCAACGGCGGAAGTCTCGATCGCGGCCTCCGGTCCCCGGCATATCGACGAGCGCAATATCCTGCAGGCAAGCCTGGACGCAATGCGCAGGGCCGTAGCCGGTCTTGCCGTGACGCCGTCCTACGTGCTTGCCGATGGCCGCGACGTGCCGCAGGGGCTCTGCTGCCCCGGCAAGGCCGTCATCCAGGGGGACGCCCGCTCCGTCTCCATCGCCGCAGCCTCGATCATCGCCAAGGTGACGCGCGACCGGATGATGGCGCGGGCGCATGTGGTTTTTCCTGCCTACGGTTTTGCGAATCACGCGGGTTACGGCACGGCGCAGCATCGCGCGGGAATCGAGGCACATGGCCCCTGCCTGCTTCATCGCATGAGCTTCCGGCCGCTGCGAAAGGACGCGCTCCCGGAGACGTGAACGATGGAATTCCTGTTCCGGACTTTTACGGACACCGATCTGTTGGAATACCGGGCATGGTTTGAGGATGAGGAACTCAACCGCCGCCTCTCCTATCCCGACGACATCTGGTTCAGGCATGTCCGCAAGCCGGAGAATGCCTGCTGGGCCGTCATCGATGATGCCAACAGGCTGATCGCCGTATTGCAGGTGGATCGCAAGGAGACGACCGGCTATCTCGATATCGCCCTCCGCCCCGATCTGCGGCGTCACGGTCTCGGCACGGCGGTGCTGGGCGGTTTCCTTGAAGGACCGGGACACGCCTACGATGTCATCGAAGGCCGTATTTCCCCCGGAAATGCTGCTGCCCATGCGCTTGTCCGACGCTGCGGATTCTCCATCCTGCCCGATCCGGATGAGGACGGGTTCATCCGGGCTGCCCGGCCGAACCTCTCCCCGGAGTGAACCATTGCCAACCGCCGCTACGGCACGGCAAATATCCGACGATCCCAAGCGCCCGCTTGTTCAAGCTTCGCTCCGCGGCGACCACGGATTCGTCCGGCAACTCGCCACAACAAAAAGGCCGGGTTTCCGCCCGGCCTTTTCGAAGTCCATGTCGATTGAAATCAGTTCAACCGCGACTGCACCTTGCCGACGGCATCCTTGAAGAGCGCGTCCTGGGTGGACGCATCCGCCTTCTTGGCGATGACGTTTTCGGCGGCGGCGATCGCAAGATCGACGGCAGCGGCGCGAACGGCGCCGATCGCGTCGGCCTCGGCCTGCTTGATCTTCTGTTCGGAGAGCGCGTTGCGGCGGGCGACGAATTCCTCCGTCTTCTGCCGGGCCTCCTCGGTCAGGGCGGCGGCCTCGCGCTCGGCCGAAGCGACGATCTGGGCGGCTTCAGCTTCGGCTTCCTTGCGCTTGCGCTGATATTCGGCAAGCAGCGACTGCGCCTCTTCGCGAAGGCGCTTGGCTTCGTCGAGTTCCTTGCGGATATTGCCGGCGCGCTCGTCCAACGATTTCGCCATCATGCCCGGGACCTTGAGATAGACGATCAGGGCCAGGAAGAGGACGAGGCCGACGAAGGCGAAAAAGGTTGCATCGAATGCCATATTGATCAGGCCTCCGTCTTCGCGGCCGCAACGGCAGCCTTGATGTCGTCACCGGTCGCCTTGGCGCCGATCAGCTGATCGACCACCGCGGAGGCGGTTTCCTCGGCGATCTGGCCGACCTGGGCGAAAGCCTGCGCCTTGATTTCGCCGATGCGGGCTTCAGCGGCGGAAAGCTTCTGGGCCAGTTCGGCCTCGATCGCGGCACGGTCTGCGGCGGCCTTGGTCTTGGCGGCGTCGCTGGCGGTCGCGGCGATCGTGTGTGCCTTGGAACGGGCGGCAGCCAGTTCCTTCTCATAGGTCTCGACGGCAGCATCCGCTTCCGCCTTCAGGCGGGCGGCCTCGTCGAGGTCCTGTGCGATCCGGTCGTGACGGTTTTCGAGAATGCCGCCAACACGCGGAACGATGACCTTCTTCATCAGGAGATAGAAGAGGCCGAAGGTGATGACGAGCCAGAGGATCTGCGACGGGAAATGGGTCGCGTCGAAGGGCGGGAAGGTTCCGCCACCGTGCTCGCCGCCATGGGCGACGCCGGTTTCGGTATGCACTTCGCCAGCCGGCGCGGCATGCGTATCGCCCGCGGGGGCTGCGCCCGGCGCTGCAGGCGTTTCAGGAGCGGCCGGCGCGGTCTGCGCATATGCCGAGGTCACGAACATCATCACCTCCAAGTGTATTCCAAATACGAAGGATCACGGCGCGCTGTTTCAAGCGGCCGCGATCCCGATCCCTGGCCAGGTCTTAGACTGCGTAGAGCAGCAGGAGAGCGATGAGCAGCGAGAAGATGCCCAGAGCTTCCGTAACGGCGAAGCCGAACACCAGACGGCCGAACTGGCTGTCAGCGGCGGACGGGTTGCGCAGAGCGCCCGAGAGGTAGTTGCCGAAGATGTTGCCAAGGCCAAGAGCCGTGCCGGCCATGCCAAAGCAAGCCAGGCCTGCACCGATGAACTTTGCTGCTTCCGCTTCCATGAGAAACTCCTTCGAAATGGTTGTTGCGGCTGTAGACTGACGCCTAGGACGCCAATGTCGTTATCCTTAGTGCCCGCCGGGATGGATCGCGTCGTTGAGGTACATGCAGGTCAGCACCGCAAAGACGTAAGCCTGGAGGAAGGCGACGAGGAATTCGAGACCGGTCAGGGCGACGGTCATGATGAGAGGAAGAACTGCACCGCCGACGCCCAGCGCGCCGAGGCTTCCGAGCGAGGCCACGAAGCCCGCGAACACCTTGAGCGTGATGTGGCCGGCCAGCATGTTCGCGAAGAGACGAACGGAGAGCGAGATCGGGCGGGACAGGAACGAGATGACCTCGATGGCGACGACCAGCGGGATCAGCAGGCCGGGAATGCCGCTCGGCACGAAGAGCTGCAGGAAATGCAGGCCGTGCTTGTAAAAGCCATAACCGATGACCGTGCCGATGACGAGCAGCGCCAGCGCGAAGGTGACGATGATCTGGCTGGTGACGGTGAAGAAATAGGGGAACATGCCGAGCAGGTTCGCGGTCAGCACGAACATGAACAGCGAGAAAACCAGCGGGAAGAACTTCATGCCGTGGCTGCCCGCGCCTTCGCGCAGCATGCCGGCGATGAATTCATAGGACATTTCGGCGACCGACTGCGAGCGTCCCGGGATCAGGCCGCGCTGCGAAGTCGCGAAATAAAGGAAGCCGGCGGCGCAGGCGACCGTGGCGACCATGAAAAGGGAAGCATTGGTGAAGGAGAAGTCGATGCCGCCGATCTCGATCGGAACGATCTTGCTGATCTGGAACTGATGGATCGGATCGTTTGCCACCGTCTACCCTCTTCGCATTCGCCGCCAAGCGGCCCCATTCATTGCCGAAGCTGCCCGCGGGCGCTTCATTTTCCATTCCTGTCGCTTCGCTTTTGCATGGACGGCGGCGGAGCCACCATGCCCACGGCACGAAGCACATTCAAAACGCCCGCACAGAACCCGAGGAGAAGAAGAACGATCATCCCCCACGGCGCAGTGCCGGCAAAACGGTCGAGCATATAGCCCAGCAGGGCGCCGACAGCGACTGCGGAGATGAACTCGGAGGAGAGCTTGAAGCCGAGAGCCATGCCCTTCCGGCTCTCTTCAGATTGCGCGCCCCTCTTCGACTCTGCCGCGTCTTCCGCTCTCCTGTCCGCCAAATCCGCAGACAGGCGCTTCCGGCGCTCTTCCAGACCATCGTCGCGGTCATCCGTCATGTGCGTCCTCCCCTGCTCCGGCTTCCGGTCCAGCCGGCCGATGATGCCGGCCGGCCGCCCCAAAAGTGCAGCCAGCGAGGGATTTCGCGCCTTCCGGCCCGTTTTCAAGTCGCGCGCAACATAGTTTTGAGCGCCCATATAGTCAAGGCGTCGGAGGCTCTTCGTTCCAGGTAAATTAACCGAGGGATTTCAGCCGGTTATGAGGAACGCAACCGGAGTGGGGTAAAACTGTCGCGGGAATCGTCCCCTATTTTTAAAGGGGTCCGCCGGGCCTCAGCTCCAGCCGCCGCCATAGGTGCGGTAGAAGATGTGCAAACCGATGCGTCCGACCTTCTTCATGGTGCGGGCCCAGGCCGGGCGCACATAGGCGGCATGATAATGGGTGGCGGAGCCCACTTCCGGCAGCCAGATCTTGCCGGCCGTCACCGCCATCGCCACCTCGCGGGCCATTTTCCAGTGGTATTCTGAGCGGATGCGGTCCTTGATGTTGTCGCAGGCGAAGGAGAACTGGCAGCGGTTGCGCCAGTCCTCGTTCTGATAGACGACGTCGCAGATCGTCTTCGGATAGGCCGGATTGCGGACGCGGTTCAGGATCACCTGCGCGACGGCCGCCTGGCCGCGGGCGGATTCGCCGCGCGCCTCGAAATAGATGCCGGAGGCGAGGCACTGTTGCTCGCGGGCGGAAAAGGCGGAAGGCGGCAGCGGCGTTGCCGCCCAGGCATGATCCTCCGGCCCGATCGGCGGAATGAAGCGGCCGGTCGCCTTCGGCTTTTCGGTCAGGATCGCGTCGAAGGGCGATTCCTTGGCAAAATCGGGCGAAGACGGCGCGTAGGCCGTCGCCAGCACATCGGCATCGTGATTGTTGATGAGGCTTGCGACCATCGGCAGGACGTCGTCGGCCGGCTTCGGCTCTTCCTTCTTGCGGAAATAGAAGGATGCGAGCTCGATCTGCTTTTGCGCCTTGCCCGGCTTGGCGAAGGCCGTCAGTTCCTCGCGGCTTTCGACCGGCAGCGTGAGCGCGCTGGAGCGCTGCAGCACGGAGCCTGCGGAAAATGCCTTGGGCGGCAGCATGGGTTCGACGGCGACGATTCGGCCCTTCTTGCCGGCGCGGTTGACCCGCTCTTCGTCAGTCCTCGGATCGGAAGACTTCTTCTCGTCGACGAGGGCGATCTTGCGGCCGTCCGGGAGAGTGATGCCCGCCGTGCCGGAAACAGCCTCCCTCAGGCCGGGAAACGCCAGCGAGGCCTGGTGGATCGAGCCGGCCGGAGAATCGGTCAGGACCATGCGCCACTGCTCGGCCTTGTCGAAACCGGTCAGGAGATCGGCAAGGTCCCCCTGCGCGGGAGCGGAGGGAAAGATCAGCCAGCAGGCAAGGCCGAAGACGGCCGGGGAAGTCCAGCCGTCCCGACGGGACGGGGACTTGCGACGCAAAACACGCTTCGAACGCAAAACCGAAACTCCACAAGGCAACGACGACCCGACGAAGATCAATCATTAACCTTGATGAGCGGTTAACGCCGGAGGCCGGAACGCTAGGAGCACCGGCCGAATTAGCACATTCACATAAATGTCAGGACGGCGTGTACTCAGATGATGACATGCGAGCCGAGCTCCACCACGCGATTGGCCGGCAGGTGGAAATAGTCCGACGGGTCGGTCGCCGTGTTGGCCATGGCGATGAACAGCCTGTCCTGCCACATGGGCATGCCCGATTCGGCATCCGGCACCAGCTTGCGGCGGCCGAGATAGAACGAGGTGGACATGATGTCGAACTTGAAACCCGTCTTCCTGAGATGGGCGAGCGCCTGAGAGACGTTGTGCGACTGCATGAAGCCGAAACGCAGCTCGATCAGCGTGAAGCGGTCGGAGGCCTTCTCGATCTTGAAGCGTTCCTCCAGGGCGACGCGCGGCTTGTTGACCGTCACGATGGTCAGGATGACGTTCTTCTCGTGCAGGACATGGTTGTGCTTGATGTTGTGCAGCAGGGCCGCCGGCGCGGTTTCCGGATCGCTCGTGAGGAAGATCGCGACGCCCGGCACCGAGACCGGCGCATGATCGCTCTTCTTCTCCACCATGGGGACGAAGGTCGCGAGCGGCACGTCGATGCGGCGGGTCTTCTCGAAGAGGATCGCCGTGCCGCGCTTCCAGGTCCACATGACGATGGTGAAGACGATCGCCATCATGACCGGCACCCAGCCGCCGTCGTGGATCTTCAAGAGGTTCGCGCCGAGGAAGACCAGTTCCAGCGCAAGCAGCGGCGCAAGGACGCCGACCGCGAAGGTCTGCGGCCATTTCCATTTCACCCGCACGAATTCGAAGGCCATCAGCGTGGTGACCACCATGGCGCCGGTCACCGATATGCCATAGGCCGTGGCAAGCGCGTCGGAGCTTTCGAAGCCCAGGACGAGCGCGATCACGCCGACCAGAAGCAGGGTGTTGACCGACGGCAGGAAGATCTGCCCGGTATTGGTCTCGGACGTGAAGAGGATCTGCATGCGCGGCAGATAACCGAGATGGATCGCCTGCCGCACCAGAGAGAAGGCCCCCGTGATGACCGCCTGGCTGGCGATGATGGTCGCCGCCGTCGCAAGGATCACCACCGGCAGCAGCGCCCATTGCGGGAACATCAGGTAGAAAGGATCGGACATGGCTTCCGGATGCTTCAGCACCAGAGCCCCCTGCCCCAGATAATTCAGCGTCAGGGCCGGAAAGACCAGCAGGAACCAGGCCCACTGGATCGGGCGGCGGCCGAAATGGCCGAGGTCGGCATAGAGCGCTTCCGCCCCCGTGACCGTCAGGAAGACGGCGCCAAGCACGACGATGCCCACGAAATTCTCGTTCATCATGAACGTAATCGCGTACCAGGGATTGAAGGCCGCCAGAATGCTGTAGTCATCGGAAATGTGGAGAATGCCGCCGGCTCCCATGACGATGAACCAGACGGCGGTGATCGGCCCGAAGAAGCGGGACACGAGGCCCGTTCCCTTGGACTGGATGGCGAACAGGCCGATCAGGATGCCGACGGAAATGGGCAGGACGGCGCTCTGCAGGTTGGGCGTCACGAGCTTCAGGCCCTCGACGGCCGACAGGACCGACAGCGCAGGCGTGATCATCGCATCGCCCAGGAACAGCGCCGCGCCGATCAGGCCAAGCAGCATCAGGAACGCCCGGTGGCCGTTCGCCGTCTTGGTCAGCATGGCGAGGAGGGAAAGCGTGCCGCCTTCGCCGTCGTTATCGGCGCGCAGCAGGAAGAGCACGTATTTGAACGTGACGATGATGGTCAGCGTCCAGATCATCAGCGAAATGAGGCCGATGATCTCGACTTCGGTGACGCCGTCGTGGGCGACCGGCTTCAATGCCTCGCGGAAGGCATAAAGCGGGCTTGTGCCGATATCGCCGTAAACGACACCGATGGAGCCAAGCGCAAGTGCAAAGAGGCCCTGGCCCTTCGCTTCTTCGGTGACGTGTGTTTCAGCAGGGTAACCCATGGCATGTCTGGCGTCAGAGCCAGCCTTTCCAACGGAAAACAAAAAACGGGATGATGGCGGACAGGATCATCGCGAAGATCGCGAGCGGATATCCGTAGTGCCAGTCGAGTTCCGGCATGAAACGGAAGTTCATGCCGTACAGGGAAGCGACCAGCGTCGGGGGCAGGAAGACCACCGAGGCGATCGAGAAGATCTTGATGATGGCGTTCTGCTCGACATTGATGAGGCCGAGCGAGGCGTCGAGCAGGAAGGCGATATTGCCGGCGATGAAAGCCGCATGTTCCGACAGCGTCTCGACATCGTGGGCGACCGCGCGGCAGAGGCTGTTGTCGCTCTTGTGATCCCTGACCAGTTGCACGTTCATCAGGAACGTCAGAAGCCGGGACAGCGAACCGAGGCAGTCACGCACCTTGCTGAGCAACCGGTGCTGTTCGGCGATGTCGGACAGCTTGCCTTCGAGAAACCGCGGGGCGCGGCGCCTGCCGCGGTCGCGAAAGATATCCGAAGACAGCGTATCGATGCGGTTGGCGGTGTTTTCCAGAATCTCGGCGGTCCGATCGGCGATGGTCTCCAGAAGCCTTGCGAGCATCGCCACGCCGTCGCGCATCCGGTCCGGCACGCGGCAGAGGGCCGCGATGAAGAGCTGGAAGCTTTTCGGCTCGGCATACCGGACGGTGATCAGCCTGTCGCCCGACAGGATGAAAGCCACGTCGGTGAGCTCAGGATCATTGCCATCCGCACGCCAGACCAGCGAGGCGGTCATGAAGACTGCGTCCTTCTCGATATAAAGACGGCTCGACGGCTCGATGTCTTTCAGGTCGTCGCGCGTCGGAATCTGCACGCCGACGAGGCTTTCCACATAGGCGTCTTCCCGGGGCGTCGGACCGACAAGGTCGATCCATACGACGCCGTCGGGGAGCTGCCGCAGCGCCTCTTCCGGCAGAAGCGTCCTCATCGAGCCATCGGCGCTATAGGCATTGATCAATCTTTGTCTCCGGCCGAAATCCGTCGGCCTTGAACGAGAAACAGACTTGCCGGTTCCTCCCGGAGCCAGCCGGCCTCCGGCGGGAGGCGCCTATAAAGACAGCCATAGTCAAAATCAAGAGGAGTATAGATGTCGCTGTTGGCGCTGCACCATGACTCGGAGACCGCCGATATTCAAGAGGCTCGCAGCCGGGCGGAGATTCTCGATAGACATCAATGCCTTGGCCGGACAGCCCCGCCTGCCGCACTGCCAACCAAAGTCGAAGGCCCCGATACACGCCGCCGCGTTTCGTTTATTCGAATTTTATTCGAAAACGATGGCCGGCGCCTGCCGCGGGGTGCGGCCGCCGAGCTCGGACCAGACCTTCGCGGCGATCTCCCGGTAGATCTTCGCCGTCGGCCCCTGCGGATCGGAGGCGACCACCGGCGTTCCCGCATCGGAGCGCTCGCGGATGTCGATCGTCAGGGGCACCTCGCCGAGGAAGGGCACGCCGATCCGGTCGGCCTCGCTGCGGGCGCCGCCATGGCCGAAGATGTCGTAACGCTTGCCGGTATCCGGAGCCAGGAAATAGCTCATGTTCTCGATGATGCCGAGCAGCGGCACTTCCACCTTGCGGAACATGGCGATCCCCTTGCGGGCATCGATCAGCGCAAGGTCCTGCGGGGTCGAGACGATCACCGCGCCGGCCAGCGGCACCTGCTGGGCCATGGTCAGCTGCGCGTCGCCCGTGCCGGGCGGCATGTCGACGACGAGCACGTCGAGATCACCCCAGGCGACCTCGCGCAGCATCTGCAGCAGGGCCGACTGGACCATCGGGCCACGCCAGATCATCGCGGTCTCCTCGTCCACGAGGAAACCCATGGACATGGCCTTCAGGCCGTAATTCTCCATCGGCTTGATGATGCGGTTCTCGATCTGCTGCGGCCGGCCGGATATCTTCAACAGCCTCGGAACGGATGGGCCATAGATATCGGCGTCGAGGATACCGACCCGCAGGCCGTTCGCCTGGAGGCCGAGGGCAAGGTTGACCGCCGTCGTCGACTTGCCGACGCCGCCCTTGCCCGAGGCTACCGCTATGATCGCGCCGACACCCGGCACGCCCGCCTTTTGCCGCTGAGGCGGCTGGCCATGCGCATGGGCGTGTCCGTGGGCGTGCGAATGGTCCGACGGAGCCGCGGGCTGCGGGCGCGGCTGCGCGGCGCCCGCCTTGCGGTCCGCCGTCAGCGTCACCAGCGCGCCCTTGACGCCGGGCATCGCCTTCACGCTGCGTTCCGCCGCAGTGCGCAGCGGCTCCAGTTCCTGCGCCCGCTCGGCCGGCACGGTGATCGAGAAATAGACCTTGCTGTCGGAGATGAAGACATCCGAGACCATGCCGCGCGACACGATGTCGCCCTCCAGATCCGGCCCGCGCACCTTCGCCAGCACCGCCAGAACTGCTTCCTTCGTCACGTCGGACATGGTTTCGAACTCCCGATTCCTTCAAACGCGTCGCGCTCCACTGCGCCTGAAGCGCGATGCGGACGCACGGCGCTCCAACGGCGCGTAGCCGCTTTTGGCGATATATAGGAGTTCGACATTGCCGGGAGCAAGAAAGATTAACCGCCGTCCGATCGGCAGCCATATGGCGCGCGGATCGGACGGCGGCTTTTCTTGTTACGCCTCTTGGGGCGTTTTACAGTCCCCTCTGGACCTGACACTACAGAAGCACGAAACATGCCAGACGGGAAGATGCTTCCTTTTATTGAGTTTTTTCAACCAGCTCTCGTCCGAAATACTGCTGCAGCGCAGCAACCCGCCGGACAAGGCCACTTTTTTCGCCGATAAAGCCTTGGACAGTGATGAAATAGTGTGCAGTGCAGCACGGATTATTTGATGAGGCCGATACGCAGGGCCTTCGCGACGGCCTGGGTCCGGTTGACGGTATCGAGCTTTTTTGCCGCGCGATTGAGGTAGTGGTTCACCGTGTGCTCCGACAGGCCGAGGATATCGGCGATCTCGGCACTGGTCTTTCCGGCCGCCGTCCAGTTCAGGCAATCGACCTCGCGATCCGTCAGCATGTCTGCGACCTTCACGTCGAGATTGCGGATCTCGGCAAGCCGATCGTAGACGTGGATCGAAAGATACATCAGCTCCATCATCTGCTGGCCGGTGAAGGGCGGCCCCTCGCCGGCGAACGAGACCGCGCCCCGCGCGCCCGACATGTCGTGCACCGGAAAATAGGCGCCGCGGACGAAGCCGAAACGTCCGAAAAGGCTGCGCACCATCAGCCCGCGCTGATCGGGCTCGACCGCCTCCATATCGAAAGTGAACGGCAAGGTCGACGCCCGGAGCCGGCGGATCACCGGGCTCGTCTGCATCAACCCCTCGCGGTCGAAATGCGACATGAGTTCGGCCGACCAATTCGTGATCACGGTATTGCTGGACAGTTCCAGCGAGGTGGCCGGAGGGAGGTTGAGGACCATGAAGGAGCGACAACCGTAGTGCTCCGTCGCCCGCTTCATGAACCGGATCACATCGAACTGGGTCTTCAGACCTGCGATCTCCTCGACGTTTCCGTCGAAGACCGGCATTCTTCCGGCTTTCTCGGTATTGGACATCACTTGTTTCTTTGCTTGCCCACCATCATCGGGGCTACGCGTGGCATTTCCCATGCGGTCACCCCGAAATATTCACAACGACTGCCGCGACCGGCCAAAACAATCCCGGAAGGAGTCCGGACTTTACAAATTCATTCCCGCTGTACGAGCCCTGTCGGTCGGGACCACTATCCTGGATTTAAAGAAGCGCCAAATTTCTTGCCGATTGTCAATTCCCGGCGGTGATGATGACATTCGCTCGCTTTTTTTACAAATCCTCGCATGCGTCCGAGCCGTCGTCAGCAGATATTTGTTGGGGATCACATCAGCCATGAGGAGAGTTTGCGGAGACTCGCGTTCGGATGATACAGGGTTAACGCGCCTGATCGCAATTGGAGATTTTCCATGACGACCACTTACAATTTTGAGGGCTCCGTCCTTTCCTCTTCCCTTTGCGAACTCGGGGAAGGCCCGACGTTCGAATCGGGGACCGGCGAATCGGGGGGCGGAACCCTGTGGTGGTTCAACATCCTCGGCAAGGCGCTGCATGAATTCCATCTCGCGACCGGCCGCGAGGCCGTCCATGCGTTGCCGGTCATGGGCAGCGTGCTTGCCTCCATCGACGCGGACCGCCAGTTGCTGGCAAGCGACAGGGGCCTCTTCATCCGGGACCGGGCAAGCGGTGAGCTTGCGCCTTACCGCGAGCTGGAGCCGGAAAAGCCCGGCAACCGCTCGAACGACGGCCGGGTGCATCCCTCCGGCAGCCTGTGGATCGGCACGATGGGCAGGAGTGCCGAAGACGGCGCCGGGGCGATCTATCATGTGGCGCGGGGCGTGGTCACCAGACTCTTCAGCCAGATCAGCATCCCCAATTCGATCTGCTTCTCGCCGGACGGCGCGATCGGCTATTATGTCGACACGCGCGTCAACCGATTGATGCGCGTCCCGCTCGACCCCGCGACAGGCCTGCCGACCGGTGACGCCGCGGTGCTCGTCGACGAAAACGGCAAGTCCGGCGGGATCGACGGCTCCATTTGCGCAAGCGACGGAACGATCTGGAACGCACGCTGGGGCCAGGGCGCGGTCGACCACTACACCGCCGACGGAACCCATCTTTCCCGCCATCTCCTGCCGGCGCGCCGGACCACCTGCCCGGTTTTCATCGGCGACGGACGGCTTGCAGTGACGTCCGCCTGGGAGGGGCTGGATGCGGCCGGACGCGCGGCCGATCCCCTGGCGGGAGCGCTCTTCGAGATCGCGGTTCCCATCCATTGCGATCCGGAACCGGCCTACCGGCTGTAACGGGGAATAGCTCCAGCCCCGACAAGGTGCAAAAGAAGCCCCGAACTGCCAAGATCGCGAAAAGTTCCCGAAAAATCGCTTAAAATTTCGGCAATCCAATCCGGAACCATTCGCCCCTTCATGACATTTTCCTCGTGAACCGACGCGGCAAGGAAACTCCGGAACGGAAGGAACCGCGCGTTCAGACAGACCCCTTAGCAGAGGAAGGTAGGATCGTTATGAAGAAGACACTCAGCACGATGGCGGCCGCAATTCTCCTGGCCTCCACAGCCATTGCGCCGGTATCCGCCCAGACCCAGCCGACCCCGCCGGCATCTCCGGCTCCGGCCACGCCGGCCCCGGCTACGCCTGCCGCTCCGTCCGACCCGGCAGCCAAGCCCGCCGACAGCGCCGCCGCTTCCGGCGGTTACCTGACGGAACAGGCCGAAACCCAGATCAGCGCCAACGACTATATCGGCAAACCGGTCTACAACGCCGAGGACAAGAGCATCGGTGACGTCAACGACCTCATCCTGGAAGAAAACGGTGGCATCGTCGCCGCCGTGATCGGCGTCGGCGGTTTCCTTGGCATCGGCGAAAAGGATGTCGCCCTTCCGATGGACAAGATCACGATGACCCGTGATGCCGAGAACAACAACGAGGTCCGCCTGACCACGACGGAGACGGCCGAAGCCCTCCAGACCGCTCCGGAATTCAAGACCCTGGCGGACAAGCAGGCTGAAACCGATCGGACGACCACGTCGTCGACCAGTACCCAGATGCCTGCAAGCGGCGGCGCCACGACCCCGTCGACGGCTCCGAGCAAATAGGCGCCCGGAACGGGTGACGCGTCGTCAGCCATGGGAAAAGGGGCGGCACGGGCGCGTGCCGCTTCTCCTTTTTCAGAGTGCGGTTACAAGAGCGAACAGATGCGCAATGCGTCGTAGATCGCCGCATGGATGTTGCGGCTTGCGACCGCATCGCCGATGCGGACGAGGTCGAAACCGGCCTGCGGCCATCGTGCCGGCAGGGGCGGCCTGCGGGCGATCAGCGCCTTGTAGTCCACCGCGCCGAGATTTCTCGAAACAGGCTTCAGGGCCAGATAGAGATCCGCATTGGCGGCCGTGCCATGCTCGACGACCACCTGGGCCACCCGCCGCTCCTGTTCCGCTCCGGCGGAAAAATCCGATCCCAGAACCGCCACCAGCCCATTGCCGTCGCGGCGGACCGATTTCAGGCGGGTGTTGATGGTGACCCGCACCCCTCTTTCGGCGAAGACCCTCGCATAGGGCACATGGTTCATGCCGCCCATTTCCGGGGCGAGGAAACGCTCCGGCGACACCAGTTCCAGCTCCGCGCCCATCTCCGCGATCACTTCCGCCGCGCTCATGCCCGGATGCCCGCCATTGTCGTCGAACAGCAGGACGGGACCGGCCGGCTTCACCGCGCCCGCCAGGATATCCCAGCTTGAAGTCAGCAATTCACCGCCGCTTTCCAGGTCCAGGCCCTGCGCGATGCCGCCCGTCGCAACCACGACGAGATCCGGCTCAAGGGCCAGCACGTCTTCGGGCTCGGCATAAACGCCGTAGCGGATCTCGACGCCCAGCCGCTCCAGTTCGGCGAGCCGCCAGTCGACAATGCCGATCATCTCCTTGCGGCGCGGATTGCGCACCAGGAGGTTCACCTGACCGCCGGCCTCGCCAGCCGCTTCCAGAACCACGACTTCGTGGCCCCGTTCGGCAAGGACGCGCGCGGCTTCCAGGCCGGCAGGTCCGGCGCCGACGACGACGGCCTTGCGCGAGGCTTCCGCCTTTTCGATCGCGTGCGGCATGTCCGCTTCGCGGCCGGTCGCGGCGTTGTGGATGCAGAGCGCCTCGCCGCCCTCGTAGATACGGTCGAGACAATAGGTGGCGCCGACGCAGGGCCGGATGCGCGCCTCTTCGCCCCGCGCCACCTTTTTGGCGATGTGCGGGTCGGCGAGATGCGCGCGCGTCATGCCGACCATGTCCAGCTTGCCGGTCGCCACCGCATGGCGGGCGGTCGCCACATCCGCGATGCGGGCGGCATGGAAGACCGGAAACTTCGTCGCCTTCCGCACCTCTCCGGCGAAATCCAGATGCGGCGCGGATCGCATGCCCTGGATCGGGATCACCTCGTTCAACGCCGCGTCGTGATCGATATGCCCCCTGATCACGTTCAGGAAGTCGATCCTGCCCGAACCCGCCAGACGGCGGGCGATCTCGATACCCTCCTCCCGGCTCAGTCCTTTCTCCCAGTCCTCGTCGGCGACCAGCCGGATGCCGACGATGAAATCCGGGCCAACGGCCCCGCGGATCGCTTCGGTCACCATCGTCGTGAAACGCATGCGGTTTTCGAGCGAGCCGCCGAATTCGTCCTCGCGGCGGTTGGTTGCCGGCGACCAGAACTGGTCCATCAGGTGGCCGTAGGCCTCCAGTTCGATACCGTCGAGACCGGCCGCCTGCATGCGCGCGGCCGCGTCGGCATAGTCCGCGACGATGCGCTCGATGTCCCAGTCCTCGATCTCCTTCGGAAACGCGCGATGAGCGGGCTCCCGGATCGGCGACGGCGCCAGCACCGGCAGCCAATCGCCCTTGTTCCAGCCGGTACGGCGGCCGAGATGGGTAAGCTGTATCATCACCGCCGTGCCGTGTTCATGACAGTCGTCGGCAAGGCGCTTCAGCCAGGGCACGATCTCGTCGCGATAGGCGTGCAGATTGCCGAAGGCGGGCGGGCTGTCGGCGGAGACCACGGCCGAGCCGGCCGTCATGGTGAGCGCGATGCCGCCCTTCGCCTTTTCGAGGTGATAGAGCCTGTAGCGATCCTTCGGCATGCCGTCTTCGGAATAGGCCGGTTCATGCGCGGTCGACATGATGCGGTTTCGCAGCGTCAGATGCCTGATCTGGAACGGCTGAAGAAGGGGATCGTTCGAGAGTGACATCGGCTTCCCGGGGCTTCGAGGCGACGACCCATCATCGCGCGGCGAAGACCGCATGGGGAGAACCAGACGCGGCGCGCTCTGTCCGCAGAGCGGCGTTTCGAGGGAGATTTCAGCTCCGCTCGATCGTGACGAAGTCGCGATAATGTTCCTGGAGGTAGCGCAGCGTGACGGCGCTGTCGGCGGGCCTGCCGTAATAATAGCCCTGGCCCATGCCGCAGCCGAGCTCCCTGAGCTTGTCGGCATCCGCCTTCGTCTCGATGCCTTCGGCCACCACCTGCAGGTCGAGCCCCTGGCACATGGCGATGATCGCCTTGACGATGTGCTCGGAGGCGCGGTCGGTGGTGATGCGCGAAACGAAGGCGCGGTCGATCTTCACCTTGTCGAAGGTGAAGTCGCGAAGGCGGCCCAGGCTGGACTGGCCCGTGCCGAAATCGTCGAGCGAGATGCGCACGCCCTGCTGCCTGAGATCGGTGATGATGCGCTGCGCCGTATCGGCGGAGGTCATGACCGCGGTCTCGGTGATCTCCAGCTCAAGCCGATGGGGATCGAGGCCCACACGCGACAGCGTGGAGAGAATGGTCTCGGCCGTACCGGGGTCCATCAACTGCGCAGACGAGAGATTGAAGGAAAGGAAAAGCTCGCGCGGCCAGGACAGCGCCGTCTCCGCAGCCTTGCGCAGCAACGTTTCAGAAAGCGCGTCAATAAAGCCGCGCTCCTCGGCAAGCGGCACGAAGACCGCAGGCGACACGAAGCCCAGATCGGCATCGATCCAGCGCGCGAGCGCTTCGAACCCGACGACCCCGGCATCCCTGATGCGCACGATCGGCTGGAAATGCACATCGACGGCATCCGCGATGACGGCATTGCGCAGCGCCTGTTCGAGCTGCGTCGCTCGCTTCATCTCCTGGGCGATCTCCCGGGAATAGACGGTGATCTGGCCGCGGCCGCGGCGCTTGGAACGGTAAAGCGCGGTCTCGGCGCTCTTCAGCAGTTCCTCGAAATCCTCCCCCGCGAAGGGATAGATCGCGAAGCCGAAGGATGCGGAGAGGCGCACGTTGCGGTCGCCGAGGTCGTAGGGGGCGGAAAGCACATCCTTGATCATCTGGCCGATGCGTTCGGCACCGTTGCGCTCGAAGACAAGCGGCAGGATGAAGGCGAATTCGTCGCCATCGTGGCGGGTAACGGTCGCGCCGTCCGGAATGCAGGCCTTCAGCCGGTGGGCGACCTGGCAGAGGATTTCGTCGCCCGCCTCGGCGCCGAAGAGATCGTTGATCGGCTTGAAGCCGTCGAGATTGGCGATGCAGATCGTGAAAGGCGCGGGGTCGTTAGCGCGCTCGGCTGCCAGGAGGCGAACCTTGTCACGCAGGCGGTACCGGTTTCCGAGACCCGTCAGGGGGTCGCTGTAAGCCATTGCCTGCAGTTCATTCTGGCTGACCTGCGGCAACGGATTTCCCGCCGACTTCATGAATAATCCCATTACGCTTCACAGACGGAGGCAGAATGGGGGAAAAAGATTAAAAAAGCATGGCCCAGACTTAACTTACGTCAAAACTTTGATTAATCGGTTAAGCATACGACCTTTTTACCGGAACATCGAGATAGGTCTGAAACACCGCTTCGAGCGCTTCCGGGCTGATCGGTTTCAGGATCACGTCGTTCATGCCGGCGGCAAAGCATTCATCCCGGTCGCGGTCGAATGCCTGCGCGAGCACGCCGATGATGGGGATGGAATTGTCGACCGTTTCCAGCGAACGGATTCGGGCGCTCGCTTCGAAGCCGCTGAGCTTCGGAAGGGTGACGTCCATCAGGACCAGCCGGGGCGAGCGCTCCCGCCAGAGCCGCACCGCCTCCTCGCCATCGGCCGCGATCGCATACCGGTAACCGAAGCCTTCGAGGATCTGCGAGAAGACGATCTGGTTGACCTCGTTGTCCTCGGCGACGAGGATGTCGATGGTCTCCGCTCCGGCATCGGCCCCGGATGCGACCTGCCAGTCGCCCGCCGTTGCGTCTTCCCCGGCTTTGGCAGGCTGCGTGGCCAGCAGCCGAATGATGCGCGCCGCCAGATCCCGTTTCATGTCGAGGCTGTCGACCGGGAGGGCCTGGATGCCCTGCTGGCAGGCGATCTTCCGGCACGGGACCTCCATGCCCCTGTCGAGGACGACGAGATCGATGCGGATGCCGGAGTCCTTCGCAAGCTGCAGGAAGAGTTCCAGCTCCTCGACATTCGATACCGACGAGGTATCGAGGCGAAGCTCCCCCAGGATGGCGAGCACGTCGGCCGTCATCCGCTCATCGGACGAAACCACCAGAACCTTTCGATCGGAGACGTCGACACCGTCCCGCGGCGGCGTGTGGCGCGGCTTGTCCTCCTGACGGCTGAGGGATGACCGGAACAGTTCGAGCCGGGCCTTGCGCGGAACGATCCGGCTGCCGTCCTCATCCGTGTCGACCAGGGCCGTGATGTCTTCCATGGCGGTAACGATGTAGTACCGGCCGGGTTTGCCGATACGGTATTTGTTGGCGAGGACGATCACTTCGGAACCGTCCGGCCGCGTCACCCGCTCGGGAAGCTGAACCGCCTCCCCGGTTTCGGAGAGATGCCGGTTGATGCCGTCGAGACGCTCCTCCAGCTCGGGCGGATGGATATCCGATCCCTTGTGGCCGAGAACGGCCTCGACCGGCAGGTCGAGGAACCGGGCGGCTGCCTTGTTGACGGCGACGAAGGTGAAATTCCTGTCCTTGACGGTGACCGGGAACGGCAGGTTGTCGAGCACCTCTTCGGTGATCTGCACGCGCTCCATATCGGCGCGCCACTGTTCCTCGCGCTTCTTGTAGTCGGAGATATCCCTGATGACGCAGACGCCGTAGCCCGACGACAGGCGGCGCTTCGTGAAGTTCAGCCAGCGGTCCGTCCCGCGGCGCTCCAGCGTATCGGCGCGCTCCTTCCAGAGCGTGGCGATCTGGTCGGCGATCCAGTCCTCCCGGCTCAGCATGCGGCGCGGCGCGGCGCCATCGGTGGCAAAACGCCCGCCGCCGTCATGAACGGCGCCGAGAAAATCCCGCAGGCGGGTGCCGGGCGCAAGAAAGCTCTTGGGGACCGGCAGGAGGCCAAGCAATTGCTGGCTGGCGAAAACGATCAGGTCATTCCTGTCATAGACAAGCAAGCCACCCGAGATGCCCTCGGAAATCACTTCGAGCATGGCAGTCTGAATGTTCGCGTCCGCCGACGACAAATCATTCATAGGATGAAACTCCCCGTATGCTTTTTCGGACCAGGTTCAGGGACCGGACCGTTATGCCGATTGTTCGCCTCTCGGCGTTATTCCTTCTAATTTCGGTCGTATCGAGTCGGAAAACATGCTGGCTCCAAGTCCTCAACGGGTGGTCCGGTCTCGTATGGCGGTGCCCAGCCGGCCGCCATCCGGATCACACGCGGGGAACGGGCGCTCCCCCGGCTTCATCCAAATTCAATGTCGATCAAACTATCGCCTTTGTCTTAAGGCCGGATTAATGAACAGGCGTGCACTTGCGCGAGGCTGTCGTCAAAACGGTTGAACGGCTCCGCAACGCCTTTCCTTCGCGGCCCGAATCCCTGACAATGGCGATCATGTCTGTCAAACAACTGCCCGAGACGCTGATCAACCAGATCGCCGCCGGCGAGGTCATCGAACGGCCCGCCAGCGCCGCGAAGGAACTGATCGAAAATGCCATCGATGCCGGCGCCACCCGCATCGAGATCGCCACGGCCGGCGGCGGCAAGAGCCTGATCCGCATCACCGACAACGGCGCCGGCATGGACGCGGCCGACCTCGATCTCGCCGTGCGGCGTCACTGCACCTCGAAGATTTCCGACACGCTCGACGACATCCGCACGCTCGGCTTCCGCGGCGAGGCGCTGCCTTCGATCGGTTCAGTCGCCAAGCTCACCATCACCAGCCGCAGGGCGGGCGACGCCGCCGGCTCGCAGGTCGCCGTCACCGGCGGCAAGAATTCCGGCGTCAGGCCGGCTCCCGCCAATCCCGGCACGGTCGTGGAAGTGCGCGACATCTTCTTCGCCACCCCCGCCCGGCTCAAGTTCCTGAAGACGGAGAAGGCCGAGGCCGGCGCGATCACCGAGGTGGTCAAGCGGATGGCGATCGCTTTTCCGAAGATCCGCTTCGTGCTTTCGGGCTCCGACCGCTCGACGCTGGAATTTCCGGCGACGGGCGACGACCATCTCGCCCGCATGGCGCAGGTGCTGGGCGCCGAGTTCCGCGACAATGCGATCGGGATCGACGCGATGCGCGAGGACGTGGCGCTTTCCGGTTTCGTCGGCGTGCCGACCTTCCATCGGGGCAATTCCGCGCATCAATATGCCTTCGTCAACGGCCGGCCGGTGCAGGACAAGCTGATCCTGTCGGCGCTTCGCGGCGCCTATGCGGAAAGCGTGCCCGCGGGGCGGTATCCGGTCGCGGTTCTGTCGATCACACTCGATCCGGCGCTGGTGGACGTCAACGTGCATCCGGCCAAGGCGGATGTGCGCTTCCGCGATCCCGGCCTGGTGCGCGGCCTCATCGTCGGCGCGATCCGCGAGGCGCTGCACCGGGAAGGCGACCGCGCCGCGACGACGGGCGCATCGGGCATGATGCGCGCCTTCCGGCCCGGCTTTCCATCGGCAGCCCCGACGCAGCCCCCGCCGCGCGCGCCCTGGGCCGCCGCGGCCTCGCCTTTCCGGCCGCTTCATCCCCAGACGGCGAACGACTTCTCCGAACAGCTGCAGTCGGGCTTCGACGCGCTCGCCATGCCGACGGCACGCGCCGACGCGGCCATTGCGGAGCCTGTCATGGCGCCGGCCGCCGCCGGGGATGCGCCGCGCTACCGGCTTGGCGCCGCCCGCGCGCAGCTTCACGAGAACTATATCGTGGCGCAGACGGAAGACGGGCTCGTCATCGTCGACCAGCATGCGGCCCATGAACGGCTCGTCTTCGAAGCGATGCGCAAGGCGCTCGACGCCAAGCGTCTGGCCAGCCAGGTCCTCCTGATCCCTGAGATCGTCGACCTGCCGGAAGAGGATTGCGACCGGCTGATGGCCTACGGACAGGAACTCGACCGGCTGGGGCTTGCGGTCGAACGCTTCGGGCCGGGCGCCGTGGCGGTGCGGGAAACCCCCGCGATGCTGGGCGAAGTGGATGCCGCCTCGCTGGTGCGCGACCTCGCCGACGAGATCGCCGAGTGGAACACGGCCGGCGGCCTGCGCGGCAAGCTGGAATATGTCGCAGCCACCATGGCCTGCCACGGTTCGGTGCGCTCCGGCCGGCGGCTGAGGCCGGAGGAGATGAACGCCCTTCTGAGGGAAATGGAGGCGACGCCGGGTTCCGGCACCTGCAATCACGGCCGGCCGACCTATATCGAACTCAAGCTTTCCGATATCGAGCGGCTTTTCGGACGAAGCTGAAAGGTCTGGCGTTTGAAAGGCGGGGGGTGTAGAGCAGGTCCATGTTTTTTCGCAGGAGACGACAGATGAACCGGTTCGAAGGCAGCGGCTATCGCGAGGCCAAAATCCGGTATCTCGACGGGGATTACCAGATCCTGTCCGCAGGCTCCTATGTCGTATGCGCCATGACGGGCTCGCAAATCCCGATCGACGAGCTGCGCTACTGGAGCGTCGCACGGCAGGAGCCCTATATCGATTGCGCCGCCTCGCTGGAAGCCGAGAAGCGTGCCGGCGCCCTGCCCAACCAGAGCCGCGGGTAAAGCCTTTCAGGGTTGAATTGAAGGTTTCCAGCTTTTCGCCGCGCTGGCTTCCTTCAGCCGCCGCTGGCGGAAATTGGCGATCGCCGTATCGATGATCTGGCCCGGGGCATGGCGATCGTCGAAAGTCATGTCGACCTCGACCACTTTCGCCTTCAGGGCCAGTTCCTCCGTGCGGCCGTGGTGGCCCGCAAGCCGCACCGCATCCTTGGCGGTGGTGACGAGCATCAGACCGTCCTTCGCCGCATCGTCCAGGAGGCCGGAAATCTCGTCCTCGGTGAAATAGTGATGGTCGGGGAACGCCCGCTTCACCGTGATCAGCCCGCCGATCTCCTTGACAGTCCTGTAGAATTTCTCCGGATCGGCGATGCCGGCAAATGCAAGCAGCGGCTTTCCGGCGATCTCGCGGTTTTCGCGAGGCCGCAGCGCCGCCACATAGACCTGCTTGCCGGCGCGCGCCGCCTGGCGGACCAGGCTGTCGGCCGCCTCGCCGTCGCCGACCTTGAGGATGGCCGAGAGCTGGTGCATCTGCTCGGCGATCGGCGCCCTGACCGGCCCGCCCGGCACCAGATGGCCGTTGCCGATGCCGCGCACGGTATCGATGACCACCAGCGCGAAGTCGAGCGCCAGGCGCGCGCTCTGAAAGCCGTCGTCCATGATGATCAGGTCGACGCCTTCCTCCGCCAGCTTCCGCGCCCCCTCCACCCGGGCGCGGGAAATCACCGTCAGCGCCTCACGGCACAGGAGCAGCGCCTCGTCGCCCACGGCTTCGGCCCGGTGATGGGAAAGATCGACGATCGTCGTCACGTCGAGCGAGCCGCCGTAGCCGCGGCTCAGGAAACCCGGCTTCAGCCCCTTTTCCCTCGCCGCGCGGGCGAGCGCGATGGCGGTCGGGGTCTTGCCGGCCCCGCCGACCGTGAAATTGCCGACGCAGATGACCGGCACCGGCACGCTGGCGCGGCGCGCACGCGCCATGCGGCGTCCGGCGATCCGACCGTAGAGAAAGGAGAAGGGCAGAAGGCCCCAGGCACGCCAATCCGCTTTTGTCCACCAGAATGGCGGTGCTTCCGATACCATCCGTTACACCCGTCCTGAAACAGCCGGCGCAGAAAAGGCGAGTTTTCCCGAAAAGGCAAGCCCTGGCGGCACTTAGAGCCCTGCCCTCTCGGGCAGAAGCTTTTCCAGCTCCGTGATGTCGCGGAGGCAGATGTCGGCAGCGGCGGAGAGCGTCTCGCGAGAGCCGGTGCCCGTCATCACCGCGACGTTGAGGCCGACGCCGGCCTGCCTGCCCATGTGCATGTCGTGATTGTTGTCACCGACCATGGCGACGCGTGCGGGATCGAGGCCGACCACATGGCAGAAACCGAGCAGCATGCCGGCCTGCGGCTTCACGCCATGGCCGCTGTCGTAACCCGCGATGAAATCCACATACTCGATGAACCCGAACCGGACGGCGGTCTGGCGAATCGATTCCTCGTTGTCGCTGGAGGCGACGCCGAGCCTGTAGCCACGCGCCTTCAACCGTCCGAACAGGCCGGCGAGATCGGTGACCGGCACGGAGAATTCCGCAGCGCGGACAAACAGGTCGTCGAGCAGCCGGGTCAGTTCCGCGACCTCGACGGGCGAGCCTGCCGAGACGAAACCGGCCGCGATCTCGGCGGCATTGCCGGCGGCGAGCAGGCTGTCCGGCCGGGTGTGCCCGGAAACGGGGTCCATGCCGCCGGAGAAGAGAAGGCGCGGCTCGAGACCGGCATTGCCGGCGGACGCGATGCGGGCGGCCTCACGGTTCACCGGCCCCCAGCTTTCGTCGTAACGTAGCAGCGTGCCGTCCTTGTCGAACACGATGCCGGCGATCCCTGCGAATTTTTCGATATTCATCGGACAGCGGCGGCGGCAGGCGTTGCTGCCTTCGGTTGCAGCCGGGCACTGACCGTCAACGGGTTGATGTAGGGTTCCAGCGCCTTGACCGTCTTCGACAGCGCACCGCGCATCTCTTCCATCGCGTCATGGCCTGAATCGACCATCTTGCGGCGGGCGAGATCGTTGATCATCAGGTAGTGAACCGCCTTCGCAAGCATTTCGACATCCTTGATGATACGGGCGCCGCCCTTGCGCACGAGGTGCTGATAGGCGTCGCGGAAGTTCTGGACATGCGGGCCGGAAAGCACCGCGCAGCCGAGCATTGCCGGTTCGAGCGGGTTCTGGCCGCCCTGGGCGTCGGCGAGCGACTTTCCGACAAAGGCAATCTCGACGAGCCTCAGATAAAGCCCCATCTCGCCGATGGAGTCGCCGAGGAAGATATCGGTCTCCGGCGTCAGCGGATCGTTGCGGGAACGGCGCGCGACGGTGAGCCCCGTCTCCTTCAGCATGGCCTCGATGGCATCGGCGCGATCGGGATGGCGCGGCACGAGAATGGTCAGTTGGCCGTGCTTCGGCTTCAGCGTGCGGTGCACCGTGGCGACGGCCTTCTCCTCGCCCTCGAAGGTGGAGATCGCGGCCCAGACCTGACGGCCGCCGATCTCCTTGCGATATCGCGCCAGCACCGCCTCGTCGCAGGGCGGCGGGTCGGTATCGCTCTTCAGGTTGCCGGAAACGATGACCGGCCAGGCGCCGAGATCGCGGAACCGCTCCGCATCGAGATCTGACTGGGCCACGACGAGCGCCATCTTCTCGAACAGCGCCTCGGCGATCGAACCATGGTTGCGCCAGCGCTCGAAGGAGCGGTCGGAGATGCGGGCGTTGACGCGGATCTGCGGAATGCGGCGGCGGGCAAGCTCGGAAACGGTCGTCGGCCAGATCTCGGATTCCGCCGTGATGCAGGCATCCGGCTTCCAGTAGGCGATGAAGCGCTTGATCGGGAACTTGACGTCGAGCGGCACATATTGATGGATCACCTCGTCCGCCAGCCGCGACCGGACGAGATTGGCGGAGGTGACGGTGCCGGTGGTGAGCAGGACGTGGATCTCGCGGCGGCGCAGCTCGCGGATCAGCGGCATGATGGCGATGGTCTCGCCGACGCTTGCGGCGTGCACCCAGACAAGCGGCCCGCGCGGCCGCGACATGCTTGCATAACCCAGCCGCTCCAGCCGGCGGCTCCGGTCTTCCTTGCCCTTGACGGCACGGTAGCTCAGATAGGGGCCGACCATCGGATAGAGCATGACGCCAGCCAGCCGATAACCGAAAAGAGCCGTGCGCGCCAAGCCGCTGCTCATCGCACCTGCCCCCGATCCATCGTGACCGCCGTCAATGTGATAGCCCCTCTGATTTCGTTATCCGTAGCCGAGTTTCTTGTGTTTTACAAATGCGACAAAATAGGGTCTTCGGGGCATAATCGGGCGAGGACCCGTCTGAGGATCTATACCTAGAACGCGAGGCTTATCTCAGGCCGACTTCGTCTCGGGGTCGAGCAAACGGTGCATGTGGACGATGAAATAACGCATCTGGGCGTTATCAACCGTCTGCTGCGCCCTTCCGCGCCACGCGACGAGCGCGCTGGCGTAATCGGGATAGATGCCGACGATGTCGAGAGCGGACAAATCCTTGAATTCGAGGCTCTCCAGGTTCTTGAGCTCGCCGCCGAAAACCAGATGCAGCAGTTGTTTCTTTTCGCCCGTTTCCGTCATTGTCCGATATCCGTCTGTTGCAGCTCCTCCGGCCCTTCCTCTGCGGCATTCCGCAGCAAAGGTCAACCGGCTCTCATTCCGCCAGATGCGGCAAAAGGCTGCGAAGCGCATGCTGCGCACCGGCGACCAGCATCCCGTGGCTGACCTCGGTCCGGTTATAGACCAGCCGGTCGCCGCCCAGGTCCTGCAGGCGCCCGCCGGCGCGTTCGAGGATCAGATCGGCGGCGGCGAGGTCCCAGTCGTGCGAATTGCGCTTGACGACCGTTCCGTCGAGCCGGCCGTCTGCCACCATGGCCAGCCGATAGGCGAGCGACGGAACATGATGCACGCGATGAACCTCCTCGCGAAACGCGGGGTCGAATTTCCTGACCAGGCTCTCGTCGGCCGCGATCACCAACTTGTTATCCCTGCGGCCCGCCGTCACGACGATCGGATCGCCATTCTTCAGCGCCGGGCCGTCCTTTGCCGCGCAGAACTCCTCCTCCAGGGCCGGCGCCACCAGGACGCCCGCCACCGGCTGGCCGCGATGCACGACGGCAACGGAGACGCACCAGGTCTTTTCCCCGTTGATGAAGGCGCGCGTGCCATCGATCGGATCGACGACGAAGAGCGTCTCGCAGGACAGCCGGGCGGCATCGTCGTCGGTCTCCTCCGACAGCCAGCCATAGTTCGGCCGGGCCTTCAGGAGCACGCTCTGGAGCCTGTCATTTGCGGCGAAATCGGCAACGCTGACCGGAGACCTGCCCTCGTTCTTCCACCAGACCTCCGGCGAGCGGCCGAAGAAGCCGTGCGCAATGCCGGCGGCCTGACGCGCCGCATCGCGGATGAGGTCCAGGTCTTCCTGCCAGTTCTCCGCACCCATCGGGATCAGCGTCCCGCCAGCGTCATGCCCTCGATGGCGATCGTCGGCGAGGCGACGCCGAACTTGCGGTCGATATCGTTGGCCGGGGTGATCCGCATGAACATGTCCTTGAGATTGGACGCGATCGTCACTTCCGAGACGGGATAGGCAAGTTCGCCGTTCTCGATCCAGAAACCGGTCGCCCCGCGGCTGTATTCGCCCGTGATCATGTTGACGCCCTGGCCGATCAGCTCCGTGACGTAGAAACCGTCGGCAACCGACCCGATCAGGTCCCCGGGCGCGATATCGCCTGGTTCCAGCGCAAGATTGGTCGAGGCGGGCGTGACCGCCGTGCCGCCGCGCACGCCGCGGCCGTTGGTGGAAAGCCCCAGCTCGCGACCCGTCGACGTCGACAGGAACCAGTGCTTCAGCACGCCGTCCTCGATCATCACCATGCGCTCTCCCAGGACGCCCTCGCCGTCGAAAGGACGCGAGGACGCCCCGCGGACGATCAGCGGGTCGTCGGTGATGTGGAGCCCGGCCTTCAGTACCTGCTGCCCCATCCTGTCGCGCAGGAAGCTCGTCTTGCGGGCGACGGATGCGCCGTTGATGGCGCCGGCGATATGGCCGACGAAGCCGCGGGCGATACGCGGGTCGAAGATGACGGTGACATTGCTGCCGGTATCGACCTGGCGCGGGTCGAGGCGCTTGACCACCCGCTCCCCGGCGCGGCGGCCGATCAGCTTCGGATCGTCGAGATCGGCGGCATAGAGACGACTGTCGAAATCGTAGTCGCGCTCCATCTTCGTGCCTTCGCCGGCGATCACGCTGACGGATCGGCCGAAGCGGGTCGCCATGTAGCTGCCGGCAAAACCGTGCGACGTCACCAGCACCATGCCGCCCATGCCGGCCGATGCGCCCGCGCCGGAGGAATTGGTGACGCCCGGAACATCGAGCGCGGCCTGCTCCATTTCGAGCGCGGCTTCCCGCAACGCCTCGGTCGGAACGTCCGTGGGGTCGAACAGGTCGAGATCGGGATAGGATCTCGCAAGATCCTTTTCATCCGCGAGGCAGGCATAGGGATCTTCCGGCGAAACCTTCGCCATGGCGACGGCGCGCTCGGCGAGCGTTTTCATGTCGAAGCCCGGATTGGCCGACACGCTCGCCACTTTCCTGCCGATAAAGACGCGCAACGAGAAATCATCGCTTTCGGATGCTTCGGTGCCTTCCACCTTGCCCAGCCGGGCGCTGACGGAGCGGCAGCGGGAGCGCACGACCACCGCGTCCGCCTGATCCGCACCCGCGGCCTTGGCTAGATCGATGAGTTCGCTGGCGCGGGAAAGCAGGGCGGCGGAATCGATTTCGGAGGTCATGATTGCAAGCCTTTCATTCTCGCTCCATTTATTGTGCACTGTCAGAAGCATCAAGGCCGGCTCGCCGATTCTTGAGAAGACCGATACCCGCCGAAATCCGAAAGTACCTCATATGACCGCGCCCGGCTCCCTGTTTTCGCAAATACTTCTGCTGCTCGCCGGTGCGGTGATCGCCGCGCCATTGTTCAAGAAGCTCGGCCTCGGCACGGTGCTCGGCTATCTCGCCGCCGGCGTGGTCATCGGCCCGATCCTGCAACAGATCATCGATGCGGAGGAAGTGCTGCATTTTTCCGAATTCGGCGTCGTTTTCCTGCTGTTCGTCATCGGGCTGGAGCTGAAGCCCTCGCGCCTCTGGCAGATGCGCGGCGATGTCTTCGGACTGGGTCTGGCGCAGGTGGTGCTGACCGGCCTCGCGCTGACCGCGCTCGCCCATTTCGCCGACATGGCAAGCTGGGCCGGCTGCCTCATCGTCGGCTTCGGCCTGGCGCTTTCCTCGACGGCGTTCGCTCTGCAGATCCTGAACGACGAGGGCGACATGAACAGCCGCTACGGGCAGCGGTCCTTCTCCGTCCTCCTCTTCCAGGATCTCGCGATCGTGCCGCTGCTGGCGATGATCACGATCCTCGCTCCGGGAACGGAAGAAGCGGGAGCCATGCCACTCGTCGATTTCGCCATAGCCGTTGCCGCCGTCGGCGCCATGGTGATCGCCGGCCGCTACCTGCTGACACCGATGTTCCAGGTGATCGCCAGGGCCGGCGCGCGGGAGGTGATGATCGCGGCAGCGCTGCTCGTCGTGCTCGGATCGGCCGCCGCGATGCAGGCGGTCGGCCTGTCGATGGCCATGGGCGCCTTCCTCTCCGGCGTGATGCTCGCCGAATCCTCCTACCGGCATGAACTGGAGGCGGATATCGAGCCCTTCCGCGGCCTGCTTCTGGCGCTGTTCTTCATGGCCGTCGGCCTGTCGCTCGAAATCGGCGTCATCCTCGACAACATCCTCTTCATCCTGCCGGCGGTGCCGATCTTCATGGCCGTCAAGGCGCTGATCGTCTACGCACTCTGCCGGCTCTGGGGCTCGCCGCACGACGATGCGGTGCGGATCGCCTTCCTGCTGCCGCAGGGCGGCGAATTCGGCTTCGTGCTCTTCACCACGGCGACGGCCGCCGGCCTGTTCTCCTCCGCCACCGCCTCGCTGCTGATCGCCGGCGTGACGCTTTCCATGGCCCTGACGCCGTTCGGCGCCGCGCTCTCCAAGCGCCTCCTCAGCGGTGAAGCGCGCGAGGAACTGGAGGAGGATTTCGACGGGGCCGGGGCCGACGTGCTGATGATCGGCTTCTCCCGCTTCGGCCAGATCGCATCGCAGATCCTGCTCGCCGGCGGCCGCGACGTGACGGTCATAGACGATTCCGCCGATCGTATACGCCAGGCCGCATCGTTCGGCTTCCGCATCTATTTCGGCGACGGAACGCGCCGCGACGTGCTGATCGCCTCCGGCATAGAGAAGGCGAAGATCGTCGCGGTCTGCACCCAGAAGAAAGAGACGACCGACCACATCGTCGACCTGATCCGCTCGGAATTCCCCGAGGCACGCCTCTACGTGCGCTCCTACGACCGCATCCACTCCCTGTCGCTGAGGGACCGGAACGTCGAATACGAGCTGCGCGAGACGCTGGAATCCGGTCTCCTCTTCGGCCGGCAGACGCTTGAAGCACTCGGGATGAGCGAAAACGACGCGCTGGACATCGGTGACGACATCCGCAGGCGCGACGAGGAACGGCTGCAGATCCAGGCCGTGCAGGGGCTCGCCGGCGGCAGCGAAATGCTCTACAACAGCCCGGTCCGCCCGGAACCGCTGATCAAGCCCAAGCGGGCTCCCATCCTGGACGAGATGGGTTCCGAACCGGCGCCGGTGGCCGCCGAGAGCTGATCACGCGTCGACGGCCTTGTGGAGCGCGTCGATGGCGCGCTTCAGCTCCTCCTTCGCCCCTTCGGATTCCTCCAGGATTTCGCGCGCCTTCGGGAAATCCAGCACGCGGAACCGGTTGACCGAGGGCCGGAGGAAGATTTGCGGCGGATTGAGCCTGAGCTTCAGGGCGATGCTCGCCTGCATGGTCAGCTGGCTGGCGCCGAACAGGCTGTCGATCCGGCTCGGGGGGTGGGTGCCGTCGCCTTCCGGGGCGCCCACCACGTCGACCCCGATCACCACATCGGCCAGCTCCATCAGATGTTCATAGGGCACCGGGTTGAAGACGCCACCGTCGATCATGACCCGGCCGTTGACGCGCACCGGCATGAAGAGGCCCGGAATGGCGGCGGACGCCGCAATCGCCTGGCGCAGTTCGCCCTGCTCGAGCACTACTTCCCCCTGGCCGTAATAATCCGTGGTCGAGATCTTCATCGGGATTTCGAGATCGTCGAAATCCTCCGGCACGTCCGGCGGCAGGAAGGCGTCCAGGATGAGTTCGAGATTGAAGTGCCCGAAGCGGAAACCGCCGAGCTTGTCGCGCATCGTCGCCGGGCCGAGGCTCCAGAGCCTGTTGAGGAGCACGCCCCGATTGCCGACCGTCTTGAGCGTGAATTCGCGGATATCGCGGCCGGCCATGCCAGACGCCATGCCGGCGCCCATGATCGCGCCGATCGAGGAGCCCGCGATCGCCACCGGCCGGATGCCGAGCTCGTCCAGCGCCTCGATGATCTGGATATGCGAGATGCCGCGCGCGCCGCCGCCGCCGAGGGCGAGGGCAAAGGTCAGCCCGCTCCTCCTTTCCTCGGTCTCCATATCGGGAAGCGCGAGCTTGACGTTCATTCCCTTCCTCTCACGTCGGCTGGTAGCGAAAGAAATCCATGCGCGTGTCGCCGAATACGCGGCTTTCGAGCGGTTTGAAGACCGGGTCCACCGCGGGCGTCACGTCGGCGCGCTCTTCAAGGATCACCAGCGCGCCCGGAACCAGCCAGCCGCCCTGATGGGCGGACAGCAGCGCCGCGTCCCCCAGGCCCTGAGCATAGGGCGGATCGGCAAAAAGGAAATGGAAGGGCTCCATCGTGCCGGCGGCGCCGAGCCTGGTGGCGTCGCGGCGCAGGATGCGGGTGCGCCCATGCAGCCCGAGATGGTCGATATTCTCCCAGAGCAGGCCACGGCCCTCGACGCCATTCTCCACGAAGAGCGCGTGGTGGCAGCCTCGCGACACGGCTTCGAGGCCGACGGCGCCCGTGCCGGCGAAGAGGTCGATCACGCGCGTGCCGTTCAGCGCTTCGGGATAGACATGGCCGATAATGTTGAACAGGCTTTCGCGCGTCCGGTCGATGGTCGGCCGGATATCGTTGCCTTTCGGGGTGGCCAGCGCCCGGCCACGAAATTCACCACCGACGATCCGCACCGCTCGTCACCCTCTCGGCGTGCGCGGCTTGCCGCCGGCCCTTGCCCCGCCGCCGGTTCTCGGACCATCCTTGCCCGGTTTGCCTGGGCCACCCGGCTTGCCCCGCCCGCCGGAAGGTTTTCCGGCGAAACCCTTGGCGCCGCCAGGCTTACCGCCGCCCGGTTTACCTCCGAAGGACTTGCCGCCTGGTTTTCCGCCGCGCGGCTTGTCGCCGAAAGGCCGGTCGCCCGCCGGGCGTCCGTCACGCGGGCGCTCGGCGCGTCCTTCCCCCGATGAGAAGGACCGTGCGGGCCTATCCCCGCCCTCACGCGCCTTGCGCTCGAAACGGGGCTTGTCGCCAAAACTGCGTTCGCCTCTCGGCGGCCGATCTGCGGACGAGCGCTCGCCGCGCTCCGCCCGATCCCCGAAGGAACGCCTGCGGCCGAAATCGCCGCCCTCCTCCTCGCGCGGACGGCGAACCGGCGTCTCGGCGCGAATCCAGTCGCTATCGTCATCGGCGCGGTTGACCACCACGCGCGAACTCTTTTCGGCCGACGGCTTCTTGAAGAGCCGCTCGGCCTCGGCGCGGGCCGACGATTTGCTCACCTTGCCGTCGGCGGTCGGGCGGGCGCCCGGCGCCATCCAGACATTGGCGGTGCGGCTCGTGCCCATCGGCACCTTCTTCTTCGGGCGGTCGCCGGCAAAGTCGCGATCGTTGTCCCGGGAGCCGGCCTTGCCGCGCGGCCTGTCGCCGAACTTGCGCTCGCCGCTCTTCGTATCGAGCCGGCCGAGCGCCCTTTCGCGGCGATCTTCACCCTTGCCGGCACGCGGACGTTCCGCCTTTTCCGGCTTCTCGGCGCGGGTCGGCTTGTCGTCCTCCGCACCGCGGTCGTTATAGACCGGCGCGTCGAAATTCGCCTTGGCCTCCTCGATCAGGCGCGGCCCGAGCTGATCGCGCAGCATGCGGCCGCGGACCTCCACAACCTGGCCTTCCGGCAGGTCGCCGAGCTGGAAGGGGCCGTAGGAAATGCGGATAAGCCGGTTGACCTCGAGGCCGAGCGCGCCGAGCACGTTCTTGATCTCGCGGTTCTTGCCTTCACGAAGGCCCATGGTGATCCAGGCGTTGTGGCCCTGGGTCCGATCCAGCGTCGCGTCGATGGAACCATAGAGCACGCCATCCACGGCGATGCCTTCCTTGAGCTTGTCGAGCGCTTCCTGATCCACCTCCCCATGGGCGCGGACGCGATAGCGCCGCAACCATCCGGTCGTCGGCAACTCCAGCACGCGCGACAGGCCGCCATCATTGGTGAGCAGCAGCAGGCCTTCCGTATTGATGTCGAGGCGGCCGATCGACATGACGCGCGGCAGTTCTTCCGGCAGGTTGTCGAAAACGGTCGGCCGGCCCTCGGGATCGGAATTGGTGGTCACCAGCCCGGCCGGCTTGTGATAGAGCCAGAGGCGGGTGCGCTCGATACCGCGGATCGGCATGCCGTCGACCTCGATCCGGTCGTCCAGCGTCACGTTGACGACCGGGGTATCGAGCACGTTGCCGTTCAGGCTGACGCGCCCTTCCATGATCATCCTCTCGACATCGCGGCGGGAGGCGACGCCGGCGCGGGCCAGTATCTTCGAAATGCGCTCGGGCTTGCCCTCGGCCTCGACGGGCGCGGCTGCGACGGCGGCCTGCGGCTTCGGCGTCCGGGCCAGCTTTTCCGCGGCCGACTTCGATCTGGCCTTTTTCTTCAAACCCGCACCGGTCTTGTCGGCTGCGCCGGCCTTCGGGCCTGCTTTCGGCTTGATTTCGCGAACGAAGGTTCTGGCTTCGCCGCGCTTCGGCTTGTCTTTTGAATTCATTTGTTGTTTGCCTGAAGCATGATGTCTGACGGAGCGATCCGGACATTCTTGTTCGTGTTGACTGGAATGGATTCATGCCCGCAAATCGGGCTTCCGGTTGGATGCTTCCTACCAGTTCGCGCGATCCGGGTTAAGAGGAAATCGCCGGGAATGACGAATAGCAAGAGCTTCATGGATGCCGCACTTGAAGAAGCCAGGGATGCGGCTGCCCGTGGCGAGGTGCCTGTCGGGGCCGTTCTCGTGCTCGATGGCGCCGTCATCGCCCGCGCGGGAAACCGCACCCGCGCCGACAACGACATCACCGCTCATGCCGAAATCGCGGTGATCCGCGAAGCTTCCGCCACCCTCGGGCAGGAGCGGCTTGCGGGCGCGGATCTCTATGTGACGCTGGAACCCTGCACGATGTGCGCCGCGGCGATTTCCTTCGCGCGCATCCGCCGGCTCTATTACGGCGCGGAAGACCCCAAGGGCGGCGCGGTCGACAACGGCGTGCGGTTCTTCCGCCAGCCGACCTGCCATCACGCTCCGGACGTCTATTCGGGCCTTGGCGAAACCGAGGCCGCCGATCTCCTGACCGGCTTCTTCAGGTCGAAGCGGGAAAGCTGAAAAACGCGGGCTTCAGGCCCGGATCAGAACAGCTTCCACCAGTCGCTGGACTTCTTGGCTTCCTCGGCCTCTTTCTTGCGACGTTTTTCCTTCTGGAGCTCCGGCTCGCCGAGATCGCTCAGGTTGGACGCATTCGTCGAGCGGAACTCCGCCGGCGGCTCGGTGAGCGAACGGCGCCGCGCCGAAACGTCGACGCTTTCGGCGTCCTGCTTGGCCTTGCGGAAGGCTTCCCATTTTTGCGATTCGGTCATCTGGCCGGCCTGGCCGCTGCCGGTGGTGAGCGGAGACTTGTAAGCCGGATTGCCCGAATTCGCATCCGCCTCTTCGCGCAGGCGCTTGCGGGTCTCTTCCGGCGATTCCACCCAGTTCGGATTGTTCTCGCGGTTGGCAAGCGACTGCTGCGGGGGCGGCAGGTTGGCAGCGTCGCCACCCTTGGCCACGACCAGCGAGGGACGCGGATTGTATTTCAGGTTGCGCTTGGTCTCGTCATTCTTGCCGCCGATCGAGACCGCCGAACCGAGATCGTCGGTAAGCTGCTCCATGGCCGTCTTGTCGGTGCCGTAGGTGGGGCTGCCCATGCAGCCCGAAAGGGTCAATGTCGAGGCGAGGATGCCGGCCACGCCCATGCCGACACGAAACGCAGATGTCGTTGTCATCAAAACCCTTCCAGCGGCGCCCGTCCTCGACGCCTCAGACTACTTGTGCCCAAGTGGCGGAAAAATCCGGCCAATTTCGGGCAGATTTACCGGATGATGCGCCAAAGCGCAATCATCCGGCAATTCAGGACCGCTCAGAGGCGGCCGAGAGCTGCAAGTTCCCGCAGGGCGGCGGCATCGCGCGCCGAGACATCCGGCCAGGCCGGATCGGAACCGACATCCCTCGTCACCCGCCAGGAACGGGCGCATTTGACGCCTTCCGCAAGCTTCGGATCGACCGCGACGCCCGGCACCTCGGGAAGCCGGAAAGCATTTCCAGGCCCCTCGCCCGCCACGACCGCGATGCCGGACGTGATGCAGATTTCTTCGAAATCCTGGCCCTCCAGTGCCTTCAGAAGGTCCACATCGGTCACATAGACGACCGGAGCGGCTTCGAGAGAGGAGCCGATGCGCTTGTCCTTGCGCTCGATTTCCAGAGCCCCGGTGACGACGGAACGGACCCGGCGGATCTCGGTCCATTTTTCGGCAAGCACCTCGTTCCTCCATTCGGAGGGAACCGTCGGGAACTGTTCGAGATGCACCGAAACCGCATCCGGCCGGCGCGACAGCCATGCCTCTTCCATCGTGAACGGCAGCATCGGAGCAAGCCAGGTGACCGTACAGTCGAAGATCTTCCGGATCACCGCGAGCGCCGCCCGGCGGCGCGGCGACGACGGCGCATCGCAATAAAGCGCATCCTTGCGGACATCGAAATAGAAAGCCGAAAGCTCGACATTGGCGAAATCGATAAGCGCGCGGGCGATCTTCTTGAACTCGAAGGCATCATAGGCCTCGCGCACCAGCACATCCAACTCGGCGAGGCGGTGCAGCATCAGCTTTTCGAGTTCCGGCAGGTCGCCATGGGCGATCTCCTCGCTCTCGTCATGGGCGAGCGTGCCGAGCATCCAGCGGATCGTGTTGCGCAGCTTGCGGTAGGCGTCCACGTTCGTCTGGATGATCGTCCTGCCGAGGCGCTGGTCTTCCCAATAATCCGTCGTCATCACCCAGAGGCGCAGGATATCGGCGCCGGCATCCTTCATGACGTCCTGCGGCGCCACGACGTTGCCCAGCGATTTCGACATCTTCTGGCCCTTCTCGTCCATGGTGAAGCCATGGGTGATGACCGTGTCATAAGGCGCGCGGCCACGGGTGGCGGCCGATTCCAGGAGCGAGGAGTGGAACCAGCCGCGATGCTGGTCCGAGCCTTCCAGATAGACGTCCGCCGGCCATTTCAGGTCCGGACGGTCCTCCAGCGTGAAGGTGTGCGTCGAGCCCGAGTCGAACCAGACGTCCAGGATATCCATGACCTGGGTCCAGCCCTCGTTGGCGCGGGAGCCGAGGAAACGCGCGCGCGCGCCGTCAGCGAACCAGGCGTCGGCTCCTTCCTCTTCGAAGGCGTCGAGGATGCGCCGGTTGACCGCCTCGTCCTGCAGGATCTCGCCCTGTTCATCCACGAAGACGCAGATCGGAACGCCCCAGGCGCGCTGACGCGACAGCACCCAGTCCGGGCGCTGCTCGATCATGGCGCGCAGGCGGTTCTGGCCGGCGGCGGGCACGAAACGGGTGTCGTCGATCGCGTTGAGCGCGCGGGAACGCAGCGTCGTGCCGTCGCCCAGTTCCTTGTCCATGTAGACGAACCATTGCGGCGTGTTGCGGAAGATGATCGGCTTCTTCGAGCGCCAGCTATGCGGATACTGGTGCTTCAGCCGGCCGCGGGCAAAGAGCATGTTCCTTTCGATCAGCGCCTTGATGACGCGATCGTTGGCATCGCCCTTCTTGCCGTTGTCGTCCATGACACGCGCACCCTCGAAACCGGGCGCATCGGCGGTGTAGAAGCCGGCGTCGTCGACCGGGAACGGGATCTTCGTCTCGATGCCGCGCGCTTCGAGTTCACGGATATGATGCATCCAGGCCTCGAAGTCCTCGCGGCCGTGGGAGGGAGCGGTATGGACGAAACCCGTACCGGCATCGTCGGTGACGTGATCGCCGGCGAGGAGCGGGACGGGGAAGTCGTAGCCACCGCCGAGGCCTTTAAGGGGATGGGCGCAGGTGATCGCGGCAAGTTCGTCGGCCGAGACATCGCGCAGGCGTTTATACTGCAGCTTAGCCTTGGCGAAACTTTCCTCAGCCAGCTTATCCGCGAAGATCAGCTTTTCGCCAGGACGCGGGCCGAAGTCGTTTTCTGCCGCCGTAACCTCGTAGAGGCCATAGGCGATCTTCGGCGAATAGGAGATTGCCCGGTTGCCGGGGATGGTCCAAGGCGTCGTCGTCCAGATGACGACATGGGCTAAGAGCAAGTCAGAAGGAGTCTCAATTGCCTCTCTTAAACGTTCCGCCGCCGTGGTATTTAGCTCCACATGCGACGGCTGCCCATCGGCCCGATTCACAACAATTGGAGCTGATCGAACATACGTTGCATTTTTCTCAGTGATCGCAACGTTATCAACTTCCACCACCGGGAATTTCACCCAGATCGTATCGCTCTCATAGTCCTGATACTCGACCTCGGCTTCCGCAAGCGCGGTGCGCTCCACCACCGACCACATGATCGGCTTTGAACCGCGATAGAGCTGGCCGCTCCTGGCGATCTTCAACAGTTCGCCGGCAATGCGCGCTTCCGAGTGAAAATTCATCGTGAGGTAGGGATTTTCGAAATCGCCGACGATGCCGAGGCGCTGGAACTCGCCCGCCTGCACCTTGATCCATTTTTCGGCATAGGCGCGGCATTCGCGGCGGAACTCGGTCATCGCCGCCGGTTCGGAAAGGTCGGGCTTGGCCTTGCCTTTCGAACGATAGTTCTCCTCCTCAATCTTCCATTCGATCGGCAGGCCATGACAGTCCCAGCCGGGCACGTAGTTGGAGTCGTAACCGCGCATCTGGAACGAGCGGGTGATGACGTCCTTCAGGATCTTGTTCAGCGCGTGGCCGATATGGATATTGCCGTTGGCATAGGGCGGGCCGTCGTGGAGGACGAATTTTTCGCGGCCGGCGGCGGAAGCGCGCAGCTTCTTGTAAAGGTCCATCTGCTGCCAGCGGGCGACGAGTTCCGGCTCCTTCTGCGGCAGGCCGGCGCGCATCGGGAAATCGGTCTCGGGCAGGTAGAGGGTCTTCGAATAGTCGAGCTTTTCGGCGGTATCGGTCATGGGTGGAACAATCGTCTCTGGCGCTGCGGATCGGCGCATCTCGATGAAAATACGGTGGCGGAAGGCGCTTTGCGTCAAGCGCCGGAAACCCGGACCCTCCGGCCGCTCTTACAGCGCGCGGAAGGCCGGGCCGATAATTCGAATGATCTGAGCCAGCCGGAACGTCTTCATGACGGCGGTTATTACGGGTTTTTGATGCGGAAAGAAAGGGGCAAAACCAAGATCGGGCCCTCTGGACTTTCAACGCGCTCAAGCCTATATCTGACTATCTGACCAGTTGGAGATTTTCATGCCGGGAAAATCCGTCCCCCGAGGCAATAGCTGGAAGCTGGAAGACGCCAAGGCGCGTTTCAGTGAACTGGTGCGGCGCGCCCGCAGCGAAGGGCCGCAGCGCGTGACTGTGCGAGGCCGCGAAAGCGTGATCGTGATCAGCACGGAAGAACTGGAAAAACTAACCAAGCCCAGACCCCAAAAGCCCTTCCTCGAATTCATGGAAGAGCTCGGCCTGAACGGGCTGGACATCGAAAGGGAAGAGGATCGCGGCCGGGACATCGCGCTGTGATCGGCTGGCTTCTCAACACCAACGTCATCTCAGCCCTGATCAATCCGAACGGCGCGCCCTCCGTGAAGCGTTGGGCAGCAGGGCAAGACGAAGACCATTTCTTCATCAGCATCCTGGTCTTGGCCGAATACGACAAGGGTATCGAGAACCTCCCGCCGGACGATGTGAACCCCTATCGGTATGCTGCAGCCCGCGATGCGCTCGAAGATCGTTTTGGCGGCCGCATCCTCTCCGTCACCGATCCGATTGTCCGTCGGTGGGGCGACATATCGGGAAAGACGAAACTGGCGACCAGCCAGGCGCCCCCGGTCATCGATACATTGCTGGCCGCCACCGCAATCGAGCACAATCTTTATCTCGTCACGCGCAACGTCAAAGACACCCGTGCATCCGGGGCAGTGGTCTTCGATCCCTGGCAGGACGATCCGTCACGTTTTCCGCTCAGCCGGCGCTGACCCGTCAGAACGCGATCTTCGTGTCCAGTTCTCCGAGCGACGTCACGCCGGAAAGCAGCGCCCGCGCCTCTTCCTCGTCGCGCCTGATCTGGGCGACGAGCGGATCGAGGCCGTCGAATTTCAACTCGTCGCGGAGATGCCCGAAGAAGGAGACGGAACAGGTTTCGCCGTAGAGGCTGCCGGAAAAGTCGAAGACATAGGTTTCGAGCAGCGGGGCGCCGTTTTCCGTGACCGTCGGGCGGCGGCCGTAGCTTGCGACGCCGTCGTGGAGCGTGCCGTCCGGGCGGCGGAAACGCACCGCATAGATACCGGCCTTCAACTCGGCTTCGGGCGGAAGCCGCATGTTGGCCGTGGGGAAACCGAGCTGCCGGCCAAGCTTCTCGCCGCCGATCACCTCCGCCTCCACCGTATAGCGGTAGCCGAGCAGGCCGGCGCAGGCCGCGACATCCCCCCCGGCCAGCAGGGTGCGGATGCGGCTCGACGAAATCACCTCGGCATTCTCGTCGCGGAAGGCATCGACCAGCGACACCTCGAACCCGTGCCTGACGCCGGATTCCATCAGGAAAGCGGGGCCGCCTTCCCTGCCCTTGCCGAAATGGAAATCGAAACCGGTGACGACGGCGCTGGCGGAGAGCCAGTCGACCAGGATCGTCTGGATGAATTCCTCGGCCGAGCGGGTCGCGAACTCCCTCGTGAAAGGGTATTCGATCACCGAGCGGAAGCCCATCGCTTCCAGGAGCCGCGCCTTGAGCGGCGCCGGCGTCAGGCGGAAGACCGGCTCCTCCGGGCGGAAAACGGTCCTCGGATGGGGCTCGAAGGTCAGCACCAGCGCCGGCACGCCACGCTCGGCGGCCAGCGACAGCGCCCGCTCCAGGACGCTGCGGTGCCCCCGGTGCACGCCGTCGAAATTGCCGATCGCGATCACGCCGCCCTTCAGCGCCTCGGGCAGCGGTTCCTTCTTCTCATTGCGGTGGAATACGGTCATCGGAGCGACTTCCGGTTCAGGCCAGGCGAGGCATCCAGTATTTCGGCGCGGCGTTTTCCGCTTTCAGCCAGGCGTTCAGGATCGCCTCGTCGGTCTGGCCGTTGACGGTATATTCCGCGACATGGATGCCCCCGCTGATATAGAGCAGGTCGAGGCCGTATGCGAGTGCGCCGCGCACGTCGGTCGGCATGCCGTCGCCGATCGCCAGAACGCGGTCCATCGAGAAGTCGCCGCGCACTTCGCGGGCGGCATCGATCGTCGCCTCGTAGATCGGCCGGTGCGGCTTGCCCGCCACCCGGGTCTTGCCGCCGAGCTGTTCGTAATAGGCGGCAACCGCGCCGGCGCAGGGAATGATGCGATGGCCTCGCTCGACCACGAGATCCGGATTGGCGCAGATCAGCGGCACGTCGCGCTTTGCGAAACCGGTCAGCATGTCCGTATAGTCTTCCGGCACTTCCTTCTCGTCGTCGAAGAAGCCGGTGCAGACGATGCAATCCGCCTCGCCGGCCGGGACCACGTCCACGCCGAGGCCGTCGAACAGGTTGAGGTCACGCTCGGGCCCGATCAGGAAAACCTTCTTCGGACCGTCGGCGATGAGGTGCCGGGTCACATCGCCGGAGGTGACGATGCGGTCATAGGTTTCGTCCGGAACGCCGAGCGCGCGCATCTGCTGGATGACACCCGGCGCCGGACGCGGCGAATTGGTGATCAGCACGACCGTGGCGCCGGCATTGCGGGCGGCGGCCAGCGCCCTGCAGGAATGCTGGAAGGCCTCGACGCCGTTGTGCACGACGCCCCAGACGTCCGACAGGACGACGTCGTATCCGCCGATCACTTCGCTCAAACTGCCGATACGCTTTGCCATATGTCCGTCCTGTGCCTTCAAGTTCCCGGTGACATGGCAAACCGCCCGGGAGATTACAAGCAAAAAGCTCCCCGAACTGCGCCGCGCCGCCCGGGTGTCATTTTTGCGCCGCACCACATCGGCGCGGGGGCATGCCTTTCTTCCACCAAAGTCCGGTGCATGATCCCGACCCGCGCGGTGGCCTCGAGGGCGCCGCCAGCCACCCGCCCGGCAGGCGCCGGCCGGCATCCGTCCCGTTAAGCTTGTTTTGCATCATCGGCGGGGCTGTCTTGAAAATTTCGAGGCCGTTCTTGACTCAACCGGCCGTCACCCTTATCTCCGCCTCCGTTAGCACTCTGCGGAGGCGAGTGCCAACAAGCCAAGCGATACGGGTCCGCTGATCCGTCAATGTCATTTGATCGAGGGATTAGACAATGGCAAGCACCAATTTCCGCCCCCTGCACGATCGCGTCGTCGTTCGTCGCGTCGAGTCTGAAGAAAAGACCAAGGGCGGCATCATCATTCCCGACACCGCCAAGGAAAAGCCGCAGGAAGGCGAAATCGTCGCCGTCGGTTCCGGCGCCCGCGATGAATCCGGCAAGGTCGTCGCGCTCGACGTCAAGGTCGGCGACCGCGTCCTCTTCGGCAAGTGGTCCGGTACCGAAGTCAAGCTCAACGGCGAAGACCTTCTGATCATGAAGGAAGCCGACATCATGGGCATCATCGGCTGATCCAGGCCGGTCATTCCATCACGAAATCCGCTGACACCTCTTTTCAGGAGTTCTCAAAATGGCAGCTAAGGAAGTAAAATTCGGCCGCACCGCGCGCGAAAAGATGCTGCGTGGCGTCGATGTTCTCGCTGACGCAGTCAAGGTAACGCTCGGCCCGAAGGGTCGTAACGTCGTCATCGACAAGTCCTTCGGCGCTCCGCGCATCACCAAGGACGGCGTATCGGTCGCCAAGGAAATCGAACTGGAAGACAAGTTCGAGAACATGGGCGCCCAGATGGTCCGCGAAGTCGCTTCGAAGACCAACGACATCGCCGGCGACGGCACGACGACTGCAACCGTTCTCGCCCAGGCCATCGTCAGGGAAGGCGCCAAGGCCGTTGCCGCCGGCATGAACCCGATGGACCTGAAGCGCGGCATCGACCTCGCCGTCGCTGAAGTCGTCAAGGATCTCCAGGCCAAGGCCAAGAAGATCAACACGTCGGAAGAAGTCGCCCAGGTCGGCACGATCTCCGCAAACGGCGAGCGCCAGATCGGCCTCGACATTGCCGAAGCCATGCAGAAGGTCGGCAATGAAGGCGTGATCACCGTCGAGGAAGCCAAGACCGCCGAGACCGAACTCGAAGTCGTCGAAGGCATGCAGTTCGACCGCGGCTATCTTTCGCCCTACTTCGTCACCAACCCGGAAAAGATGGTCGCCGACCTGGAAGACGCCTTCATTCTCCTGCACGAGAAGAAGCTCTCCAACCTCCAGGCGATGCTCCCGGTTCTCGAAGCCGTCGTCCAGACCGGCAAGCCGCTCCTGATCATCGCTGAAGACGTCGAAGGCGAAGCCCTCGCGACCCTCGTCGTCAACAAGCTGCGCGGCGGCCTCAAGATCGCTGCCGTCAAGGCTCCGGGCTTCGGCGACCGCCGCAAGGCCATGCTGGAAGACATCGCCATCCTGACCGGCGGCACCGTCATCTCCGAGGACCTCGGCATCAAGCTCGAGAACGTCACCCTCGACATGCTCGGCCGCTCCAAGAAGGTCTCAATCTCCAAGGAAAACACCACGATCGTCGACGGCGCCGGCGCCAAGTCGGACATCGAAGGCCGCGTCAACCAGATCAAGGCCCAGATCGAGGAAACCACCTCCGACTACGACCGCGAGAAGCTCCAGGAGCGTCTCGCCAAGCTCGCCGGCGGCGTTGCCGTCATCCGCGTCGGCGGTGCGACGGAAGTCGAAGTCAAGGAAAAGAAGGACCGCATCGACGACGCCCTCAACGCGACCCGCGCGGCCGTTCAGGAAGGCATCGTACCGGGCGGCGGCGTAGCCCTGCTCCGTTCGGCATCCAAGATCGCCTCCAAGGGTGCAAACGACGACCAGGAAGCCGGCATCAACATCGTCCGCAAGGCGCTGCAGGCCCTGGTTCGCCAGATCGCCGAAAACGCCGGTGACGAAGCTTCGATCGTCGTCGGCAAGATCCTCGACAAGAACGAAGACAACTACGGCTACAACGCCCAGACCGGCGAATATGGCGACCTGATCCAGCTCGGCATCGTCGACCCGGTCAAGGTTGTCCGCACGGCCCTGCAGAACGCAGCTTCGGTTGCTTCCCTGCTGATCACCACCGAAGCCATGATCGCCGAGCTGCCGAAGAAGGACGCTCCGATGCCGGCAATGCCGGGCGGCGGCATGGGCGGCATGGATTTCTAAGAAATCCTTACCAGCCATTGCGAAAGGGCGGCCCTCGGGTCGCCCTTTTTCTTTTGCGGCCGTCTTCGACAGGCGGAACACCGCTGACAACGGCCACGGCGGCCGGTACAGTCGAGGTCATGAGCTTTTTCGAGAGCCTGCTGGTCCTGTTGCTTGTCGCGGTCGTGCTGCTGCAGATTTCGCGCCGCCTTGCCGTGCCCTATCCGTCCATGCTGGCGCTCGCGGGCGCGGCCGTCGCCCTCGTGCCGGGCATGCCCTACATTTCGCTCGAACCGCAGACGGCGCTGGCGCTCTTCATCGCTCCGGCGCTGCTCGACGCGGCCTTCGATTTTCCGATCGGGATTGCGCGGCGCTTCTGGCTGCCGCTCCTCGTCTTCGCGGTCGGCGGGGTGGTGGTCACGGCCGCCGCGGTCGCCTGGGCCGGATGGGCCATCGCCGGCCTGCCCATCGCCGCGGCACTCGCGCTCGGGGCGATCGTCGCGCCGCCCGATGCGGCGGCGGCGACGGCGGTCCTGTCGTCCATGGCCATTCCACGAAGCACCGACACCGTGCTGCGGGGCGAGAGCCTGTTCAACGATGCGGCGGCCCTGCTGATCTTCGATGCCGCACTTGCCGTGCAATCCGCCGGGCATCTCGACGGGCCGGTCGCGCTGCATCTCACGCTCGCGGTGCCGGGCGGCATCCTGCTCGGGATCGTCGCGGCGTGGCTGGTGAGGCACCTCTACAGGTTCGTGACGGGCACGCTCGGAGGCAACCTCCTCCAGTTCGTCCAGACCTTCCTGCTGTGGATCGCCGCCGCGCGGCTCGGGCTGTCGGCGGTGCTTGCCATCGTCGCCTTCGCGATGATGCTTGCCCGCAACGACGGCGGGCGATCCTCGGCCCGCATGCGCGTGCAATCCTACGCGGTCTGGAGCGCCGTCGTCTTCGTGCTCAATGTCATGGCATTCCTGCTGATGGGCATGCAGGTTCGCGATATCGTGGGCAACATGCCGGCCGATCACCTGGGGGAGGCGATCCGCTTCGCCCTTCTGACGGTCGCCATCGTCATCGTCACCCGTTTCGCCGTCTGCGTCGGGTTCAATCGCGCGCATGCCTGGCATGCCCGCCGCAAGGGCAGGCCCGAACCCGCGACCATGACGCAGGCGCTCCTCGCAGGCTGGTGCGGCATGCGCGGCCTCGTGACGCTCGCCACCGCCTTTGCCCTGCCGGCCTCGTTTCCGGAACGCGATACGGTCGTGCTGACCGCGTTCGCCGTCGTGCTCGCCACGCTCGTGGTGCAGGGGCTGACGCTCACGCCGATCATCCGCTGGCTCGGCCTCGACCGCCGCACGGAGGGGCATGGCGAGCTTGCCGCGCGGCGAAGCGAGATCGCCCGCGCCGGCCTTGCGAAACTCGACGGCGCCCAGGAGGAGGAAGCCGAACTGCTCCGCGCCAAGTTCCGGCTCGAACAGCAGGCGATCACAGACGCTGCGGGCATCGCATCGCTCGAAACCTACCGCCGGCTTGCCCTGGCGGCGATCGCCGCGCAGCGCGACGAACTCGACAGGCTGCGCGCGGCGCATCAGGTGAATGTCGACGAATACAATCTCCTGCTGGAGGAGATCGACTGGCGCGAACTCTCCGTCCTGCCGGAAGATGCGCGCCGGATCGAGGAGATCTGAGTTCCGTCAATCCCTCCCGAGCGCAAGCGACGAAGCCTGCCGCGGCGGGGCGCAGCGATCACCTGCGGGCCGGAAGCCCCGAGAGAACGCCGAAGGCCACGCGAATGCGGAGCGACTTTGTGCAAGATCCAATGAGGTTCCGCATTCGCACGGGCGCTCCTTCTCTGGACAAATGTCAAGCTGCGCCTATATCGTTCATCATTAGAAGACAAAGTGTCTATCATCGTTCATCTTCCAGACACGAACGAAAACAGGCAAATAAGCCTCCAGAAAATTCAACCGCCTGTCGAACCACAGACATCGATCCGGAGATCTGAAATGTCCTCTACCGCCAACAGCTCCCTGCTTCTCGCAGGCCGCGTCCTTCTCGCCATCATGTTCATCGCGGCGGGCTTCCAGAAGCTCGTCGATCCGTCCAGCACGGCCGGCATGATCACCGGCGCCGGCCTCCCGGCCGCAACGCTGCTCGCCTATGTCGCCGGCATTTTCGAACTCGTCGCCGGCCTTGCCGTTCTGACCGGTTTCCAGACGAAGATCGCCGCCATCCTGCTCGCGCTCTTCTGCCTGTTCACCGCCTTCGTCTTCCACAACGGCGTGATCAACATCCCCGGTTTCGCACCGGAGGCCAACGGCCTTCTGACCGTCTTCAACGGCCTTATCTTCTGGAAGAACGTGTCGCTCGCAGGCGGTTTCCTGGCTCTTGCCGCTGCCGGCGCCGGCGCCTATTCGATCGATGCCCGCCGCGGTTCGGTCGCAATTACCGCCTAAGCTTTCTCCATTCCCTGCCCACGATCTGTTCCGCCGGACCCTGAAAGTCCGGCGGTTTTTCGTTTCGGGTCGCTGTTTCAAGCGTGCCGCAGCCGCAAGACCGCCGCGCGCCTTGAAGCTACCGGCCCCGGGATCAGTCCCTCTCGTGCACCGGCAGCTCGGCGATCTCCGCAAGCCATGCCGGGGCGGAACGGCACCAGACCTGCCGCAGGGGCTTCACGTCCATCCGCTGGTCGATGCTTCCCCAGCGGATGCCCCACACCTTCGACGCCTCGCCCTCGCCGTTGACGAAGAGCTGCGAACCGCATTCGGGACAGAAATACTGCTGGCGGACACGGCCGCTGTCGGCCACCCGCCGGTACATTTTCGGCTCGTTTCCCGTCAGTTTCAGGTCACCGTCCTGCACCACGGCGGTCACGCGGAACGGCGAGCCGGTCAACTTCTGGCAATCGGTGCAATGGCAGATCACGACCCGCCGGGTGTCGAGCTCCGCCTCATAGGTCACAGAGCCGCAATGGCATCCGCCGGTCACATGCATGCATCTTTCCTCCCTTTTGGAACTCCGAGGCGCAAGAACGCCCCGAATGCCCCTGCAAGGCCGCCCTCCCGAAACGGTTCACGCCTTCGGGCGACAGGCCTCAAAGCGCGGCGCGCACGGCCTCCGCGATCCTGGCCACCCGCGGGTCCTCCTCGTGGCCCGGCTTGCGCGCCCTCACCAGGCAGGCCTCGGATTTCAGGATCACTCCGTCCGACAGGATCTTCAGGTGGTTCGCCCTGAGCGTCGAGCCCGTCGAGGTGATGTCGACGATGATATCCGCCTGACCGGCCGCCGGAGCACCCTCCGTCGCGCCCAGGCTCTCGACGATGCGATAGAGCTGGATGCCGTGGCTCCCCGAAAAGAACTGCTGGGTGAGCCGCCAGTATTTCGTGGCGATCGCCAGACGCCGGCCATGACGGGCGCGGAAATCCGCCGCCACGTCGCCGAGATCGGCCATGGTCTCCACGTCGAGCCAGATTTCCGGCACGGCGACGACCACGTCGGCCTGGCCGAAGCCGAGCCGCGCGCAGAATTCCACCCGCGCGTCCGCGCCGGACATGCCTTCCCGGACGAGGTCCTCGCCGGTGACGCCGAAATCCACGGCGCCGTTCGCAAGCTCCCGGGCGATCTCGGAGGCCGACAGATAGGCGATCTCGACGCCTTCCATGCCCTCGATACGGCCACGATAGGAGCGATCGTTGCCAACGGCGGAAATAGCAAGCCCTGCCCGCCCGAAGACTTCGACGGTGCCGTCCTTGATGCGCCCCTTGGACGGCAGGGCGATGGTGATTGCGTTCATGATGAGGTCTTTTCTGCGCGCGGCGGTTCTGCCCGGAAACCGGGCTCCACTTTTCGGCCCGCGACAGCGGACCTCGCAGCCTCGATCCGGTCGAGCCAGAGCGAGAAGCCCACGGCCGGGATGTGCTCCCGCGCCCCGAGCAGGGTCAGAAGCCGGTCGAAACGGCCGCCGCCCGCCAGAACCGCGGCCGAACCCGCCTCCGTCACTTCGAAGACGAGGCCGGTATAATAATCGAGCGGGCGGCCGAAGGCGGCGCGATAGGTCATGCTCGCAAGATCGGCGCCGGCATTGGCGAGCGCCGCGAGCCGAGCGTCGAAAAGCGCGATCGCCGGCCCAAGCTTCAGGCCGGCGGCATCCGCGAAGCCCGCCAGCGCCGCCGGAGCGTCGGCAACCGGCAGCCTGAGCGTCAGGAACTCCCGCAGCAGAAGGAGAGCGGTGCCATCGAGGCGGGTTTCGGCCAGCTCCAGCTTTTCCTTGAGCCGCCTTGCGATTTCGGCCGGCGAGCGGCTGGCATTGGTCGAATAGCCGGTCTCCTCCATGGTGCGGTCGATGCGCGCCACCAGCTCCGCCTCGTCGCCGGAGGAAATCAGTGCGGCGATCGCGGGATCGAGACCGGCGACCGGCTGCGGCCGGGCAAGCCGTTCGAGAAGCGCTTCGAGATGTTCCATGTCGCCGAAGGCATGGATCAGCCGCCGCTGCCAGCCGAACGGCAGGCCGAGCGCCTTGACGACCGCCTCGAACACCGCCTGGTCGCCGAGCGTCAGTTCCAGCTTCCGGCCGGGCAGCAGCACCTTCAATATGCCGGCCGCATCGCCGATGGCGCGCGCATCGGCGCTGGCAATGTCCTTGTCGCCAAGGTCCTCGATGCCGGCCTGGTAGAATTCGTGGGCGCCCTCGCGACGCTGGCGAAAGACCTCGCCGAGATAGGAATAGCGCTTGGGCGTGCCGGTCGCCGTCTCGATGTGGCGCAGGCAGACGGGAATGGTGAATTCCGGACGCAGGCAGAGGTTCGCGCCGGTCTCGCTCTCCGTCAGGAAGATGCGTCGGCGCAGGTCCTCGCCCGCCATGTCGAGGAAGGGTTCGGCCGGCTGGATGACGGGCGTGTTCACCCGCTCCGTCCGCCGGGCGGCAAATTCGTCGAGAAGGTCTCCGGAAAACTCCGGCATGTCGATCAGGGGCATTGGATCACTCCCTGCCGATCAGGATACCCCCCTCTGCCCTGCCGGGCATCTCCCCCACAAGGGAGGAGATCACAAGCGGCACGACCATTATTGCTAAAGGGCCGTGGCGAAGGGCGAGACGTCAGATAGGAGGCGGTGGACCTGCGCCCAGCCGATCTCTCCCCTTGTGGGGAAGATGCCCGGCAGAGCAGAGGGGGGTGAAGCTCAGACATTTCTTGCCCGCCGCCGATCCTCCGCCTGCGCGGCAAGAATTTCCTTCACCTTGGCGACGAGATCGGCCTCGGCCACGATCTCCTGCGCCACCCGCGCCTCGCGCCAGGCCGCATTGTCCTCGATCTCGCCCGCGAGGCGCTTGCCTTCGATCAGGTCCTTCAACTGCACCACGCCCTGAGCGCGCTCGTCGCCGCCCTGGATGATGGCGATCGGGCAGCCGCGGCGGTCGGCATATTTCAGCTGATTGCCGAACTTCTTCCAGTTGCCCTGGTACATCTCGGCGCGGATGCCCTCGGCGCGCAGCGCCTGGGTGAAGCGCTGGTAGCGGCCCATGCTCTCGACATCGCCGTCCATGACGGTGACGAGAACCGGCGCGATCACCTCGTCCTCGCCGAGCTTGCCGAGGTTCTTCAGCGCCGTCATCAGGCGCGAGACGCCGATCGAAAAGCCCGTGGCCGGAACCGGCTGGCCCATGAAGCGCGACACGAGCCCGTCATACCGCCCGCCGCCGCCGACCGAGCCGAAGACGACCTTCTCGCCCTTCTCGTTGGTGACGTCGAAGAGGAGCTCGGCTTCGAAGACCGGGCCGGTGTAATATTCGAGGCCACGGACGACGGAGGGGTCGATCTTGATGCGGTCAGGGCCGTAGCCAGCTGCACGCGCCAACTCAGCAATTGTAATAAGTTCATTTACGCCGTCTGCACCTGAAGCGCTCGGTGATGCCAACGCTCGGCATGCGGTCAACTGCGCAATCTCACGCTCATGATCAGCTTCGAGTTTCCCACCCCCAACTGCGGAAGCGATTTCTGTGAACGCCAGAATACGATCAATCTGCCCCTCGCCGAGCTCCGCACCCTTCGTGAAATCACCAGATTCGTCCTTGCGGCCGGCGCCCAGCAGAAGCCGCACGCCGTCCGGACCGAACTTGTCGAGCTTGTCGATGGCGCGCAGCACGTTCAAACGCTGGCCGGCCTTGTCGTCGCCGCCAAGCCCGATCGCCTCCATGACACCGTCGAGAACCTTGCGGTTGTTCACCCGGATCACATAATCGCCGCGCCTGATGCCGAGAGCCTCCATCGCGTCGGCCATCATCATGCACATCTCGGCGTCCGCCTGGACGCCCGGCGCGCCGACGGTGTCGGCATCGAACTGCATGAACTGGCGGAAACGGCCCGGACCGGGCTTCTCGTTGCGGAAGACATAACCGGCGCGATAGGTGCGGAACGGCAGCTGGATCTCGTTGAAATTCTCCGCGACATGGCGGGCGAGCGGCGCCGTCAGGTCGTAGCGCAGGCTCATCCACTGGTCGTCGTCGTCCTGCAGCGAGAAGACGCCTTCGTTCGGACGGTCGCTGTCCGGCAGGAACTTGCCGAGCGCATCCGTATATTCGAAAAGCGGCGTCTCGACCGGGTCGAAACCATAACGTTCGTAGACCTCGCGGATCTTCCCGATCATCTCGTCGGTGGCATGGATATCGGCAGCGGAACGGTCGACGAAGCCGCGCGGCAGGCGGGCCTTCAGTTTCTGCGGTTTCTTCTGCTTGTCGCTCATGATCGAAATTCCATTGCCAGCGGCCGGAAGAGGCCGGATTTGTGAGCGGTTTCTTAGAGGATGACGGCCCAAGCGGCAAGGGCGGCGACTGGTGAAGTGGAGGGGCAGATGCTATATGTTCGAGTGGTGAAAGGGTAAAAGCCATGAACAAGCGCGTCACGATCGAGATGCCGGACGAAATGCACAGGCTGCTTACCGAGCATGCAGCGCAGGCCGGTGCGGAAACGGACGCCTATATGCTTGACGTGCTCGAACAGCATCTCGAAGATCTGAATGATATCGCCGCCGCTGAAGGCGCCATGGAACGCATTCGTAACGGCGAGCCGACATATACGCTGGAAGAAGTGAAGCTCCGCCTTGGCCTGGACAATTAGGTTCCGGGAAAGTGCGGAGAAGCAATTGAGCCGTCTCGCAAAGCGAGACGCCGGTCGCATCGTTTCCTTTCTGGAGGAGCGACTCGCAACACACGAGAACCCCAGGGAGTTGGGAGCTGCCCTGAAAGGACATGCCTTCGGCGGATACTGGCGCTACCGGGTCGGCGATTATCGGATCATCTGCGATATTCAGGATCATCGCCTCATCGTACTGGTCATCGAGATCGGCCACCGGCGCGAGGTCAATCGCTGACCATGCTTGCCGAAGCCATCCAATATGCCGCGACCCGATTGGTCACGCCCGGGGAATTCCGTCCCTTCGTCCGGTCCTCCGTCAGCCTCTGGTCACGGGCCGGCCGATGCGCGAAGGACTGGGCGCCCCACGAGGAAAACTGCAAGGCCTTCATTCGCGAGGCGATTTCGGGGATGAAGGCGAGGCGCACCGTCGTCGTGCTGGGCTCCGGCCTTTTGCGCGACGTGCCCGCGGAAGACCTCGCGAAAGCCTTCGACACCGTCGTGCTGGTCGACCTCGTGCATCTGGCAAGCGTCAGGACATGGCTGAAGGCGAAGGGCTTCAGGAATATCCGGCTGATTTCCCGCGACCTGTCGGGGTTCGGCGATGCGCTTGCGGGCAAGGCCGCGGAGCCGCTCGGCTTTCTCCGTCAGGTGCCGTATCTCGATCTGGTCGTTTCGGCCAACGTCCTCTCGCAGATCGGCGTCGGGGCGAAACGACGGCTGGAACGGGAAAGCGACACGCGGAAGGACGAGATATTGCGGACGCTGATCCGCGCCCATCTCGATGGCCTGGCCGCCCTGCCCTGCAGGACGGCGCTCCTCACCGACACCGCCTACCGCGTCACGGACCGCAGCGGAAACCTGCTGGAAGATGCCGACCTGCTCTGCGGCGTGCCGGCGCCCGAAGCGAAACGCGCCTGGACCTGGCCGGTCGCGCCCTATGGCGAACTCGACAGGAATTGTCAGGCGGTGCACGACGTCATCGCCCTTTGATCATCAATCATCATGCTGTGATGTTCGCGAGGTTGATTTCGGCGCAAACGATCGTAGATTCACCTCATGTCGCGTGTCACAGCCATATTCATGTTCCTTGCCTGGCTCCTTTATGGAGCCATGCCGGCCATGGCCGTGCCTTCCATGCCGATGGCGCAGCAAACGACCGCGACGCAGGATCATTCCCGGCATCACGGCCAGGGCAAGACGGTCGAGACGGTCGAGACGGCCAAGGCCATGCATTCCCATGGCGAGGCGCAAAAGCCCTGTCCGCATGGCGGCAAGACCTGTGCGATGCCCTTCTGCGCTGCCTGCCTGACGCTGCTGCCGGAGATTGCCGCCAGCCATGACGGCCCGCCCGGCTACGCCTATCCGGCGCCGGCCATGGAGCGGGCGCTGGTCGCCCCGGCCCCTGCCCCGCTGACGCCTCCTCCCCGCGCCTGACGGAATTTCCGTCAGGCCATCCAATTCAATTTCCATCGGACACGGGGAAAGGAAAAACCATGTCTGCGAAAACCATTCTCATGACAGCCGCCCTCTCGGCCCTGCTTGCCGGCACGCTCGCCGCACAGCAGATGCAGCAGATGCCGGGGCACGACCATGCCAGCATGAACATGTCCATGAGTTCCGGACCGGCCAACGAGGCACCGGCCACCAAGGGCTACATGGCCGCCAACGAAAAAATGCACACGGACATGGCGGTCGAATATTCCGGCGATGCCGACGTCGACTTCGTGCGCAGCATGATCCCGCATCACCAGGGCGCGATCGACATGGCCCGGGTGGAGCTCGAACACGGCAAGGACCCGGAAATCCGCAAGCTCGCCGAAGGCGTCATCAAGGCGCAGGAAGCCGAAATCGCCGAGATGCAGGCCTGGCTGAAGGCGCGCGGCAAGTAACAACTTCGCGCCGGGCAGGCCTGACGCTTGCCCGGCGTCTCCTTTTTCGCCATATCAGCGTGTGGAGGCAAGATCCATGCGCCCGATTACCGCGATCGGCTTCGACGCCGACGACACGCTCTGGCAGAACGAACAATACTACCGGCTGACGGAGGAGCATTTCCAGACGCTGCTCGGCGACTTCGCCGAGGGCGCGCGCATCTCGGAGCGCCTGCTGGAAGCGGAGAAACGCAACCTCGCACAATACGGTTTCGGCATCAAGGGCTTCACCCTGTCGATGATCGAGACGGCGATCGAGATCACCGACGGCAAGGTGCCGGCCAAGACGATCAACGAAATCCTCGACATCGGACGCGACCTTCTCCGCCATCCGGTGGAGACCCTGCCGCATGTGGAAGAAACGCTGCGGGCGCTGAACGGCGAATACCTGCTGGTGCTGATCACCAAGGGGGATCTTTTCGACCAGGAGCGCAAGCTTGCCCAATCGGGATTGGGCGATCTCTTCGATGCCGTGGAGATCGTCAGCGACAAGAACGCCACGACCTATCGCCGCATCTTCTCGAAGGTCGCCGACGGGCCGGAACGGGCGATGATGGTGGGCAATTCGCTGAAATCCGACATCGTGCCGGCGATTGCGGCCGGCAGCTACGGGATTTTCGTTCCGCATGCGCTGACCTGGGTGCTGGAGCATGTGGACAAGCCCGTCGACGCGCCCCGTTTTCGCGAGATAATCCATCTTGGCGAGCTGCCCGATCTGCTCGGTCGGCTTCCCTGAGACGCGCCTACGCCTCCATCCGCCGCAGCCGCTCCATGTCCGTTTCCACCTGGGCCATCATGAGCTTCTGATTCTGCGACATCTGCTCCACCTCGTTCATGACGTCATTGATCTTGGTAAAGGATGAAAAGAGCATGTCCAGCTGGTCGAAGATTTCGCCGTAGCCGGCCTCCACCTGGCCGAATTTTTCCTCCGAAACGGCAATGTGATGGCCGAGAAGCTTCATGGAGCCTTCGACCTGCGACAGCGATTCCCGGCTGGCGTCGAGCGTCTCCTTGGTGCTGGTGGCGAGGTTGCGAACCTCGTTGGCGACGATCGCAAAGGCACGCCCGGCCTCTCCGGCGCGCGCCGCCTCGATCGTCGCATTGAGGGAAAGCAGGTTGGTCTGCATGGTGATCTTGTCGATGATGCCGACGACATTGTTCAGCCGCTGCATCATGACGGCGACCTTGCGGAACTCCTCTTCCAGCACGCCCTGCTGATCGGAATGGGAAACGGTGCGGATGCGGTGCTCCATGTCTTCCTGCATCGCTTCGACGTTGCGGCGCATGTCATCGGTGCGGCCGACCACCTGATCGAGCTGGCCGATCAGCATGGTGGAGCGCTCAACGAAGTCGGTCAGCCGGCCGATCACCTTCTGGCGGATCTGGTTGATCAACAGCTGGCGGTTGAGCTGCGTCTCGGTGAAATAGCGGCAGAAGCGGGCATATTGAATGGCGAACTGGTCGATATAGGGATCGTGGAACGCCTGCCCTTCCTCGACACGGAAGAAGACGACGGCCGTGAGTGTCTGGTTGACGTTGATGCCCAGAAGCTCCCCGAAGGTGGAAAAGCCCGCGGTCGGCACATCCCATGCCCCGGAAAGCCGGTCCAGCTCCCTGGCGTTGTTCAGGCGGCGCAGAATGCAGTCATTCAGGATCGCCGCAACCGGCTTCGGCTTGCCGCGAAAGAAACTCTCCATGTCGCGGCGGGTCTGGCCGGCGAAATCCGTCGCCTTCACCAGATACAATTCGTCGCCCGGGTTCACGTCACAATAAAAGCCGATCACGCCCTTCTCGATATCGATCTTGGCGACCGAGCGCACGAACAGCTCTCCATTCATGCGGATTGCGAAAGAATAGCCTTCGAGCTTCTTCGCAAGCTCATGGCGGCGGCAGCCGATCAGCTTGCAGAGAGCATCGACGATCGGCACGATCTCGGCGGTGGTAACGTCGATGGCGGCCTTGACCTGGCGGGTTTCGGCCGATGCCTCGATCACCACGACGGAGCGGTCCGTCGGCTCGAAATTCTGCGACTTGAAAATGCCGAAACGCGAACCCCTGGCCATTTTGACAAAAACGACCACCGCGTGGCCTTCAAGCGTGCGCGTGTTGTCGTAGATGAAGGTATTCTTGAAATCGAGCTTGCCGCCGGCCGATCCGCCGATGAACAGGCACGGGAACCGGTCGCTTCTGTAGATCGCCTCCATGAAATAGTTCTCGGATGCCGAAAGGCCGTCGATCAATGTCAGCGCCAGCGTGTCGTCTGACGAGAACCCGAACGGAACGTCGATCCGGGAGAGGTTCCTGACGATCTCGCGCACGCGCGTCTCATGCGACTTGGAGGGCCGGCCGGCGCGGATGTCTTCATTCGCGAGGCCCACGGCGTGAACGGACACGGCATCGAGCAGATCGGGGCTGAAAATCTGGACGACGAGATTGTCCCAGCTCCCTTCGGCGCCGCAATAGAGCGGCTCCCGGCCGGGCGTTGCGCCGTTGCAGAGCTCACCGGAGGTGGTCGTGGCGATCAGGGGAATGTCGCCGCACTTGCGGCGGATGCCGGCGATCACGGCATTGAAATCGACATGCGGCGAGACATAGGCCATGACAAGCCTTGCACGCCGCCCGGAAAACAGAAAATCCTGATCGGTCAGGCCCTCCAGGCCGGAACTGCACCGGACGACCCGCATCGGCTCATAGGTCGGGGCCGCGGCGGCTTTCGCCCTTTCGGGAACCACGACCTGCGTCCTCACAGGCGTGTCCTCAACGGGAAGTTCGACTGAGACAGGCTCTCTCTTCTTGAACAATTGAATCATCGCATCGTCATCCCTGCTCACCTCGGAGCCAACGCTATGCGATTTCCTTTATAAATTAGTAAAACAAGACTTTCCCTCAGTATCAATACTTATGACAAAGAGAAGTAAAATTGACTTTCCTCAAGAAATGGCCGGAATATACATAACGATCCGCTCCTGTTCTTGACAAGAATCAAGAAACCCGGCCGTCCCGCAAGCTATGGCCGCCTGAATTTCAGCCTGAGTTCCTCGACCTCGCGCCTGCAGAAGCAACCATCGATATGATCGTTGACGAGCCCCATCGCCTGCATGAACGCATAGACGGTGGTGGGGCCGACGAAGGTCCAGCCGCGTTTCTTCAAGGCTTTCGACAGCCGGACGGAAACCGGCGTCGTCGGATTGGCGCGGAGCGTTTCAAGATCCACAACGGACGGCCGCTCGTGCGGCCCGGGCTCGAAACTCCAGAAGTATCTCGCGAGCGAACCGAACTCCTCACGCAGCTCGATCGCGCGCGCCGCATTGTTGATGGTCGAGACGATCTTGCCGCGGTGCCGGACGATGCCCGCATCCGAAAGAAGGCGGGCGACGTCGTCCTCCGTGAATTTCGCCACCTTGTCGAAATCGAAACCGGCGAAGGCCGCGCGGAAATTCTCGCGCTTCCTCAGGATCGTCAGCCAGGAAAGGCCGGACTGGAAACCCTCCAGGCAGATCTTCTCGAACAGGCGGAAATCGTCGGTGACGGGCCGGCCCCATTCCTCGTCGTGGTAACGGCGGTAATCCTCCAGCCCGCCATGCCAGAAGCAGCGGCCCCTGCCGTCCTCGCCTGTGATGATTCCCGCCTTTTCCATCCCCGATTCCCTGTCGTTAACCGCTTTTCCGCCCGATTTAGCACTGGTCAACCATGTTTCCAAACCGGCCGGTAACCCTGCCGGAAGGTTTATATGCCGCGCGTGCGTCCGTGTTCCACCCGTTTACCATTCGCTTTCACCTCTCGCTCACCATGTTCGTCAACACCGGCGCCCGCTGCGATTGCATCGGCCCGCGCCCGGTCGGTGATTTGTAACGCGTGGACCCGATCATGAAGAAAACCCTGCTCCTGGCCCTTGGCCTTGCGGCCGCCCTTTCCGGCGGCGCCCTTGCGAACGACCGCTACCGCGAACGCCCGCCCGTCATCGTCAGCCCCGATCTCGCCGCCCCGTGGGTGATGCAGCTCGCCGGCCCGAATGCCCGGCCGGTCGTCTATCCGCGTCAGCCCGCCCAGCCGCGCGTCATCTACCGGCAGCGCGAACAGCGGGCCGTGCAGCGCCGCGGCATCTTCGATCAGGACCGCGCCCAGCCGGTCGCCATGCGGCCCCAGCCGATCCGCAGCCGGATCGAACCGCAATTCCTGCCGCAGACGGTCGCCTACGACACCAGGGAAAAGCCCGGCACGATCGTCATCGATACCAACAACCGCTTCCTTTATCTCGTCACCGGCGACGGCCAGGCCCGCCGCTACGGCGTGGGCGTGGGCAAGCCCGGCTTCGAATGGGCCGGCGAGCATCGCGTCACGCGCAAGGCCGAGTGGCCGAACTGGACGCCGCCGAAGGAGATGATCGCCCGCGAGGCCGCCAAGGGCCATTACCTGCCGGCGCGGATGGACGGCGGGCCGGAAAACCCGCTCGGCGCCCGCGCCATGTATCTCGGCTCGACGCTTTATCGCATCCACGGCACCAACGCCCCGTGGACGATCGGCAGCGCCGTTTCCTCCGGCTGCATCCGCATGCGCAACGAGGACGTCGTCGATCTCTACGAGCGGGTGAACGTCGGCACCAAGGTCATCGTGATGTAGGCTTTCAGGGCCGGCAGGTGAGGCGGCGAAGACACAGTCCCGCCGCCTTTTCGCCATCACATGTTCTTTATTCGCCCGGTCCCGTCTTGCTTTGACGCCCAAGTCGTCTAGCCTCCTGCGATCCTGAGATGGAAGAGGACCGTGGGAATGAGGAGAGGCAGGATATTCGCAGCGGCCATGGGGTTGGCCGGCGCGATCTTTTTCACCGCCGGAAATGCGAATGCGATCGGCCCGGCAGCGCCGCGCGTCGAACGTCCGGCAAGCGCCGTCACCCTTGTGGCGCAGCCGCGGGAAGTGCCGGAGAAATACAAGCGACGGGTGGTGCGCTTCTCGACGATCGAAACGCCCGGCACGATCATCGTCGATACCAACAACAAATATCTCTACTATGTCGAAGGCCCCAACAGGGCGACCCGCTACGGCATCGGCGTCGGCCGCGAAGGCTTCGGCTGGTCCGGCGTGGTGAATGTCGGCCGCAAGCAGGAATGGCCCGAGTGGAGGCCGCCGGCCGAAATGCGCGCCCGCGAGGCCCGCGCAGGCCGCATCCTGCCCGTCGTGCAGGAAGGCGGCATCGACAACCCGCTCGGCGCCCGGGCGCTCTATCTCTACAAGGGCGGCCGAGACACGATCTTCCGCATCCACGGCACCAACCAGCCCTGGACGATCGGCCTCAACATGTCCTCGGGCTGCATCCGCATGATGAACAAGGATGTGGAGCATCTTTATTCCCGCGCCGACATCGGCACCAGGGTCATCGTCATCGGCCCCGGCAACCGCCAGGGGAAGGTGAATTACGAAGATCGCGGCATCGACATTTTCCGCACCATTTTCGGCGGCTGACAACTTGCCGCATCCACCCCGAAAGGGCGGCTTTGCCGCCCTTTTCCATAGGTTCAGCTTTCATTAACCATAACCCGCCTAGCTTCGTGGCCAACTGGTGCAAAAAAAGCACAGACCGCCACCGCTTCCGCAGCTAGAGTGCATCATCAAAAGCCAAATCCTTTCTGCAGGCCGATTCATGCGCAAACTTCTCTCGCTTTCCCTGGTTTCCACGGCTCTGACCGCTGTCGTTGCTTTCGCACCGGCTCACGCTGCCGATCTCGCCCCCGCCGAAGCGCCGTATGTCGCTCCCGTCCAGACAAGCAACGGCGGATGGGAAATCTCCGCCTACGGCGGCTACCAGTTCACGCCGCATTCCAAGGTCGAGGTTTCCGACCAGGCCGACTTCACGGCCGGCTGGGATACCAAGCCCTTCGCGATGCCGCCCTACTGGGGTATTCGCGGCACCTACTGGTTTGACGGCGGCGCGCTGTCCAACTGGGGTGTCTCGCTCGACTATACCCATGCCAAGGTTTATGCCGACGACGAGACCTTCGCGAAGGCCGGCGGCTGGAGCGTCTTCGAATTCACCGACGGCCTCAACCTGCTGACGCTGAACGCGCTCTACAAGTTCCCGATCGAGGGCAGCAAGTGGACGCCCTATGTCGGTGCCGGTGTCGGTATCAACGTGCCGCATGTGGAAGTCACGCGCCCGTCCGGCCGCACCTTCGACTACCAGTTCGGCGGCGCGACGGTTCAGGCCCAGGCCGGCGTCCGTTATCAGTTCACGGACAACTGGTCGGCCTTCGCCGAATACAAGGGCAACTATTCCTGGGTTGACGTGGATATCGACAACGGTGCTTCGCTGAAGACCAATATCCTCACGCACGCGATCAACTTCGGTGTGTCCTACAAATTCTGAGGCTGACAGGTCTCGCATCGAAAAAGCCGGCGGTTTCGCCGGCTTTTTTTGTTCGGATCGTTCACCTGCCCGCCAGTTTCTGCGGTTTCGGGCCGCCATAGGCCCAGTCGAGCAGTTCGACGGTATGCAGGATGGGGATCGCCGTGCCGCTGGCGATCTGGGTGATACAGCCGATATTGCCGGTCGCGATCGCATCCGGCTTGGTCGCCTCGATGTTTCTCACCTTGCGCGCCTTCAGCTGCGCGGAAATCTCCGGCTGCAGGATGTTGTAGGTGCCCGCCGAGCCGCAACAGAGATGCCCTTCCGCCGGATCGCGCACGGTGAAGCCGGCCGCCTTCAGAAGGTTTTTCGGAAGGGCCGTGATTTTCTGGCCATGCTGCATGGAACAGGCCGAGTGATAGGCGACGTTGAGCCGCTTCGGCTCCAGCTTCGGCAGGTCGAGCATCGCGAGATATTCGGTGATGTCCCTGGCGAGCGCCGAAACCCTGGCCGCCTTTTCCGCATAGGCCGGATCGAGGCGCAGCATGTGACCATAGTCCTTGATCGTGGTGCCGCAGCCGGATGCCGTGATGACGATGGCGTCGAGCCCGCCCGTCTCGATCTCGCGGGTCCAGACATCGACATTGCGGCGGGCGAAATCGAGCGCTGCATCCTCCCGCCCCATATGGTGCACCAGAGCACCGCAGCAGCCTTCCCCCTCGGGCACGACCACCTCGACGCCAAGCCGGGCGAGCAGCCGCAGCGTCGCGCCGTTGATACCCGGATCGAGCACGGGCTGCGCGCAGCCGGAAAGGATCGCCACACGGCCGCGCTTCGCAGCCTGCGCCGGATTCGAGCCCGGCCTTGCGGCCTCGGACGCCCTGCCGACGGTCCTCGGCGCAAGATCCAGCATGGCGCCGAGCGGCTTCAGTGCCGGAAAGCGCTTCAGCATCGGCGCGAAAGGCCGACCCAGCTTCGCCAGGACGAGAGCCGCGCGGAAACGGGCCGGATAGGGCAATACGGCGGCCAGCAGGCTGCGAATCAGCCGGTCGATCAACGGACGCCTGTAGGTGTTCTCGATGTGGATGCGGGCATGATCGACCAGATGCATATAGTCGACGCCCGACGGACAGGTCGTGACGCAGGCAAGGCAGGACAGGCAGCGGTCGATATGGGTGACGACCTCCTCGTCGGCGGGACGGCCGTTCTCCAGCATGTCCTTGATGAGGTAGATGCGCCCGCGCGGGCTGTCCAGCTCGTTGCCGAGCGTCACATAGGTGGGACAGGTGGCGGTGCAGAACCCGCAATGCACGCAGCGGCGGAGGATCTTTTCGGATTCGGCCACATGCGGATCGGCAAGCTGGGCGGGCGTGAAGGAGGTTTGCATCAGAGGGTTCCTCCCATCTTGCCCGGGCTGAAAATACCGGCCGGGTCGAGTTTCTGCTTCACGCGCGCGGAAAGCGCGGCGACGGCATCCGGCAAAGGCTCGAAGGCCGGCGTGTGAGCCCGCATCGCATCCGGTGCCCTGAGCAGCGTCGCATGGCCTCCGCCGAGCGCCCGGATATAGCGGCGCAGCAATTCGGCTTCCGGATCAGCATCCATCCGCATCCAGACCAGCCCGCCCTGCCAATCATAGAAGGCATCGATCCCCGCTTCGAGACGCAGCGCGGCGACGAGCTGATGACCGGCGGACGGAGCGACGGAAACGCGCCACAGCGGCTTCTCAGTACCGTCCGCATAGGGATGGACGTCGCGGATTTCACGCCAGAGCCTGCTGCTCTCCTCGATGCCGAGCCTGGAGACGGCGCCGAACGCCTTCATGACCGCGGCAAGCTTTTCCGCCCGCACCGGAACGGAAGCAGCAAGCCCTTCCAGGCGCAGCACGGTCGCCTCCCCTTCCGGCAAGGCCCCGGCGAGGAAACGCCCCCTCACGCTTTCCGGCAGATGCGCGGCACCCGAGACTTCGACCGGCAGCGCCATGGCCGCGGCCATCGCCTTGGCGGCCACCGCGTCGTTGAGACCGGAGATGACGATCGTTTCCACCGCCGGCGGCACGGGCAGGACCCGGAACGTCACTTCGGTCAGGAATCCCAGCGTGCCCTGAGAACCAGCCAGAAGTTTCACCAGATCGAGCCCGGTGACATTTTTCATCACCCGGCCACCGGCACGGATCGCCTGCCCCTGGCCATTGATGAAGCGGATGCCGAGCAGGCTGTCGCGCGCGGCCCCGGCCACGAAGCGGCGGGGACCGGAGACGTTGGCCGCGAACACGCCGCCGATCGTCGGCTCGCCGGATGTCCCCATGATTCCGCGGTGATCCATCGGTTCGAAGACCATCATCTGCCCGTTGGCCGCAAGCGCCGCCTCGATCTCGGCAGCCGGCGTGCCGGCCCTCGCCGTCATCACCATTTCCGCCGGCTCGTAGTCGACGATGCCGGTGAGGCCGCGGGAACTGAGCGCCTCTTCGGTCGAGGCCGGATTGCCGAACCCGCTGCGGGTGTTGCCGCCGTATATCGCCAGTTTCGTGCCCTGGGTGGCGGCATTGCGGATCACGTAGGCCGCGTCCGTCTCGGTATGCGGTGTCAATGTCATGCGGCAGGCCGTCCATCCAGCGGGAAGACTTTCGACGGATTGAGAATCCAGCCTTCATCGAAAGCGGAACGCACCGCCATCTGCTGGTCGAGGTCTGCGTCGGCATATTGGTGCCGCATCAGGTCGCGTTTCTCTATGCCCACGCCGTGCTCGCCGGTCAGACAGCCACCCGCGTCGACGCAGAGCTTGAGGATCTCGTTGCCGGCCTCCTCGGCTCTCGCGGCATCCTCCGGATCGTTGGCATTGAAAAGGATCAGCGGATGCATGTTGCCGTCGCCGGCGTGGAAGACGTTCGCAACCCGCAGGCCGAAGCGTTCCACGATCTCCGCCGTCCTGTTGAGCACGTAGGAGAGCTTGCCGAGCGGCACGGTGCCGTCCATGCAGATATAATCGGCGATGCGCCCGGTGGCGCCGAAAGCGGACTTGCGGCCCTTCCAGATGAGCGCGGCCTCCATCGCCGACTGGCACTCGCGCACCGTCTTCACGCCGTGGCGGCGGGCAATCTCGACGATGTCCGCCAGCATCGCGTCCATCTCCGCTTCGGAGCCTTCGACTTCGACGATCAGAAGCGCATCGACATCGAGTGGATAACCGGCCTGGGCAAAAGCCTCGCAGATCTCGATCGCGGGCTTGTCCATGAATTCGATGGCGACCGGAATGATGCCGGAACCGATAATGTCCGCCACGCAGGCACCTGCCGCTTCGGACGTATCGAAGCCGAACAGCACCGGCCGGGCGCCCTCCGGCTTGGCAAGCAGCCTGACGGTCGCTTCCGTCACGATGCCGAGCTGTCCTTCCGACCCGCAGACGAGGCCAAGCAGGTCATAACCCGCGCTGTCGAGATGCTTGCCGCCGAGCTCGATCACGGTGCCATCCACCAGCACCATCTTGACGCCGAGCAGATTGTTGGTCGTGACGCCGTATTTGAGACAGTGGGCTCCGCCTGAATTCATGCCGATATTGCCGCCGATCGTGCAGGCAAGTTGCGAACTTGGATCGGGCGCATAGAAGAACCCGTCGATGGCGACCGTTTCGGAAATGCTCAGGTTCGTGACGCCGGCCTGAACGATCGCCGTGCGGTTGGCATAATCCACCTCCAGGATGCGGGACATCCTGGAAAGGCCCAGCACGATTGCATCCTCCTGCGGGATGGCGCCGCCGGACAGGGATGTGCCTGCGCCGCGCGGCACGACGGGAACGCCATAGCGGTGGCAGTATTTCATCACGGCCGCAACCTGCGCCGTCGTCTTCGGCAGCACGACGGCGAGCGGAAGGCGGCGATAGGAGATGAAGGCATCCGTCTCGAACGGAACGAGCTCGCGCGGCTCGTGCACGAGACAATCCGCCGGCAGGAGATCGGCGAGATCGCTTATGATCGCGGCGCGGCGCGAAAGCACGGCCTGCCGGGGCGGCAGAAAGCGGATAGCTTCGGACACGGCAACCTCCCTTTATGCTATTCTTTCCTGCATCCTATTCCACGATCAGGCCGTTGCTTCAACTTTCTTTGTGGTATTGTCGCAATCAGGCCAAGCTGTTTCACAAAGCCGCCATAAAATGAACAGGTGTGCAATTTATCAGTTGACCTTAGACAAGGGTGAGCCACAATGGATTTTATCTTGGTGACCCCCCTCCGCGATGATTCTTGTTCAAAACGGTTGTGATCATCTCGTTAAGCTTCGCGCAATCACTATATTAGTAAAATGTGTTTCTATCGGAGGCAGAGCAGAAATTGAGCTTCATGAATCAGGTTACCAGCAATCTTCGGTTGATGTTGCAGCGGCCTCCGCGGCAACAATATGCCGCGCTGTGCTACCGGATGAAAAAGAAGCAGGGCCAGCTTGAGGTTCTCCTCGCCACAAGCCGCGATACCGGCCGCTGGGTGATCCCCAAGGGCTGGCCGATGGCCGACAAGAAGGCCCATCAGGTCGCCGAGCGCGAGGCATTCGAAGAAGTCGGGGTCAAGGGCAAGGTCGAGAAGGAACCCCTTGGTTACTATACCTACCGAAAGACGCTCGACAACGGCCTGAAAATACCGGTGCTGGTGCAGGTGCATGCGCTGGAAGTCGGCGAGTGCCTCAAGAGCTTCCCGGAAAAGGGAACGAGAACCCTTGAATGGGTTTCCTGCGAAGAAGCCGCAAACCGGGTGAACGAACCGGAACTGAAGATTCTTCTTCTGGAGTTTGCCGGAAGAATGCAGCCGCGCATTCCGCCACTGCCCGTACAAGCCGCAAGCTAGGCGGTTCCACAGCCTTCGCAATCTTGCCTTCGCGACCCGTTACCATTAGGCGGTGGGCCACGATTTTCCGCAGGGGCGGTGCCGGTGGCATGCCGGGCTTGCGCCCCTTACTTTTTTCACCAAAGGACGGAGATATGGGCCAAAGAGGGCCGCGCCTGGCGAAGCCGACGCTCGACAAGGATCTGGAGAAGTTCTCGTGGGTGGAGGAGGCCGGGCGCCAGGTCTCCCGCCGGCTTGCCGCGCCGGGAACGGCCCTGCTCTTCATCATCCTCGTCGCGCTCTTCGCCGCGTCCTACGTGACGGGCAAACCCGGCGCCGTGGTCGTCATCGCCGCTTCCGGGCTAGCGGCCTACATGGCGATGAACATCGGCGCCAACGACGTGACGAACAATATCGGCGCGGCCGTCGGGGCGCGCGCCATGACCATGGCCTTCGGCCTCGGGCTCGCGGCGATCTTCGAAGTGGCTGGCGCGGTGATCGCCGGGCGCGGCGTCGCCAATACGATCGCCAACGACATCATGCAGGGGGGCATGATCGCCAGTCCCGACGTGCTGATCTGGGCCATGATGGCGGCGCTGCTCGCCGCTGCTATCCTCATCAACGTGGCGACCTGGCTCGGCGCCCCGATCTCCACCACCCATTCGATCGTCGGCGGGGTCATGGGGGCCGGGATCGCCGCCGCCGGCATTTCCGCCGTCAACTGGGGCACGATCGCCGGCATCACCGCAAGCTGGGTCTTCTCGCCCATCCTCGGCGCGGTCATCGCCGCCGCCGTCCTCTTCCTCGTCAAGGAAACCATCATCTACCGGGAAGACAAGATCGCCGCGGCCAGGACATGGGTGCCGGTGCTGATCGGCGCCATGACCGGCGCCTTCTCGGGCTTTCTCGCGCTGATCGGCCTCGGGCAGCTCGTGAACGTGTCGGTTCCGGTCGCCACGCTGATCACGGTGGTGACCGGCCTCGTCGCCTGGCGGCTTCTCATCCCCGTCATCGCGCGGCAGGCGGAAGGGCTCGAAAACCGGAACCAGTCGCTGCGAAAGCTCTTCCGAATCCCGCTCGTCTTTTCGGCGGCCCTGCTTTCGTTCGCGCATGGCGCCAACGACGTATCGAACGCGATCGGTCCCCTCGCCGCCATCGTCTCGGCCGCACAGCGGGGAATTCCCGCCGGCATCCAGGTGCCGATGTGGGAGCTCATCATCGGCGGTCTCGGCATATCGCTCGGCCTGCTGCTCTACGGCCCGAAACTGGTCAAGCTCGTGGGCGCGGAAATCACCAAGCTCAACCCGATGCGCGCTTATTGCGTGTCGTTCTCGACCGCGCTCACCGTCATCGTCGCGTCCTGGGTCGGCCTGCCGGTATCGTCCACCCATATCGCCGTCGGCGCCGTCTTCGGCGTCGGCTTCTTCCGCGAGTGGTACACCCGGCATTCGCGCCGCCGCTACGAATACCTGCGGGTGCGCGCCGGCAAAGAGATCGACACCGTCGAACCGTTCGAACGCAACGACGACGAACTCAAGCGGCGCTACCTGGTGCGCCGCTCGCACTTCCTCAGCATCATCGCCGCCTGGACGATCACCCTCCCCGCTGCGGCAACGCTTGCGGCGCTGATCGCAACGGCTATGTTCGCGCTGTTCGTCTGAACCAGATCACGGGTTTTCCATGCGCGCCAATTTCCGGATGCAGCGACTGTTCATCGACGTGCCGCTGGCCAGGGGCGCCCGGCACGAAGTCTCCTCCGAGCAGTTCAACTACCTCGCCAATGTGCTCAGGATGGCGGAAGGCGCGGAAGTCCTCGTCTTCAACGGCCGCGACGGCGAATGGAAGGCGAGGCTGACCTTTCTCACCCGCAAGAAGATCGTGCTCGACATGATGGAGGAAACGCGGCCGCAACCGCCCGTTTCCGACCTGCACTATCTCTTCGCGCCGCTGAAGGTCGGCAGGCTCGACTATCTCGTCCAGAAAGCCGTCGAGATGGGCGCAGGCTTTCTGCAGCCGGTCATGACCCAGCATGTCCAGGGCAAGATCACCAGCCTGGACAGGCTGCAGGCCAACGTCATCGAGGCCGCCGAACAGTGCGGCATATTGTCGGTTCCCGAAGTCGCCCCGCCCCGGAAGCTCGGCGACCTGCTGGACCGGTGGCCGCAGGAACGCCGCATCGTCTTCTGCGACGAGGGCGACGAAGGGCAGAATCCCCTGCCGGTCCTTTCCGGCATCCGGGAGACGAAACTGGCGCTGCTGGTCGGGCCGGAAGGCGGTTTTTCGGACGAGGAGCGGGCTGCATTGCGTTCTCTCCCCTTCGTCACCGCGATTCCGCTCGGGCCCCGGATTCTGCGGGCCGATACGGCGGCGGTGGCGGCGCTCGCCGTCATCCAGGCGGCAATCGGCGACTGGCGCTGACACTCCCGCCGCGCGGACGTTGATTTTCTGAAACTATCTTGAAAGAAATTCACTTGCACCGCACATCAATCCGGTCCAAGCAGCCGGACGGCTGTCCAGATCAGGCATTCCGAACAGGGTAATTTTTATGGCGCGCGACACCATCGACCAGACACCGCTTTCCTCGGTGTCCGACCTTTCCTCCTACCTGGAGAAGGGGCCGCGGCCGAGCCAAGCGTTCCGCATCGGCACGGAGCACGAGAAATTCGCCTTTTTCCGGGCAGACCGCAGTCCCGTGCCCTATTTCGGCGATGCCAGCATTTCCGCGCTCCTGAAAGGCATGGAGGAAAAGCTCGGCTGGGAACCGATCATGGACGGCGAGAACATCATCGGGCTCGGCGAGCATTCGGGCATGGGCGCGATCTCCATCGAGCCCGGCGGCCAGTTCGAGCTTTCCGGCGCGCCGCTGGAAACCATCCACGAGACCTGTCGGGAATCGAACCAGCATCTGGCGGTCCTCAGGGAGATCGCCGAGCCGATGGGCATCCGTTTCCTCGGAATGGGCGGAAGCCCGAAATGGTCGTTCGCGGAAACCCCGCGCATGCCGAAATCCCGCTACGACATCATGACGCGCTACATGCCGAAGGTCGGCTCCAAGGGCCTCGACATGATGTACCGCACCTGCACGATCCAGGTTAACCTGGATTTCTCCTCGGAAGAGGACATGGCGGCCAAGATGCGGGTTTCGATGAAACTGCAATCGGTGGCGACGGCGCTGTTCGCCTCGTCGCCCTTCACGGAAGGCAGACCGAACGGGCTGCTCTCCTGGCGCGGCGACATCTGGCGGGACACGGACAACCAGCGCTCCGGCGTGCTGCCCTTCGTCTTCAATCCGGATTTCGGCTTCAAGGACTATGTGGAGTGGGCGCTCGACGTGCCGATGTATTTCGTCGTCCGCGACGGCAAGTACCACGATTGCACCCATGTCACCTTCCGCCAGTTCATGAACGGCGCCCTGAAGGGCGAGATCAAGGACTGGGAGCCCACCATGGGCGACTGGACCAACCACCTTTCCACCCTTTTCCCCGACGTGCGGCTGAAGCGCTTCCTCGAGATGCGGGGCGCGGATGGCGGGCCGTGGCGCCGTATCTGCGCACTGCCTGCCTTCTGGGTCGGCCTGCTTTATGACGACACGGCGCTTGCCGACGCCGAAGCCCTGACGAAGAACTGGACCTTCGAGGACGTCGTCGCCATGCGCGACGCCGTTCCGGCACAGGGCCTGCAGGCCGAAATCAGGGGCCGGCCGGTGCTGGAGGTCGCGCGCGAGGTCGTCGCCATCTCCAGGGCGGGCCTGAAAGCCCGCAACCGGCTGAACGGCGAAGATCAGGACGAAAGCATCTTCCTGCAGCCGCTTGAGGAAGTGCTCGCCAAGAAGACGACCATGGCGGAAGACATGCTGGCGCTTTATCACGGCCGCTGGAACGGCTCCGTCGAGCCGGTCTTCGAGGAATATCAATATTGACCGAGCGCAAATGCGCTCTAAAAACCGGTTTCCGTCCGCAACTTTCCGGATATAGTATCGTTGTACGCGAGCCGGAAAGGATTCTCCATGCTGCCACTGTTCGACATGATGCTCAGGGCTCAGAACGGCGCAGGCATGGATGCGATCGCCAAGCAGTTCAATCTGGCTCAGGAGCAGGCGACCCAGGCCATGGCGGCGCTGATGCCGGCCTTCTCCTCCGGGCTGAAGCGAACCACGGCCAATCCCTACGATCTCACCGCGCTGATGACCAACATGTTCTCCGGCGCCTACGCGAAGTATTTCGAGGACATGACGAAGACCTTCACCCCGCAGGGCGTCGCCGATGGCAATGCGGTGCTGGAGAAGCTGTTCGGCTCGAAGGAGGTTTCGCGCGCCATCGCGCGGCAGGCCGAGCAGCTCACGGGCATCGGCCAGGAGATCTTCAAGCAGATGATGCCGGCCATGGCCGACACGCTGATGGGCGGACTCTTCAAGCAGATGACCGGGCAGATGCCTGCCGCCAGCGAGGCTTTCGCCGCCTCGCCCGTGGGACAGATGACCCAGCAATGGCTGGAAACCATGGGCCTGCAGCCGAAGGCCAAGCCGCAGGCGGCCGTCGATCCGTTCGACAATCCCTTCACGCAGGCGGTGCGTTCCTTCTGGGGCCTGGACAGGCCTGGGCAGCAGCAGCCCCGGAGCGGTAATCCCTTTGCCGACAACCCCTTCGCCAAGGCGTTTCAGGATATGATGGCAGGCACCTTCCAGGCGCCTGCTCCGCCCGCACCGGAAAAGCCCAGAGAAAAGCCGGCGCCGGAGCCCAATCCCTATCGCGACGTCCTGAACAGCATGTTCGACAGCGGGCTGGAAGTGCAGAAAACCTACCAGAAGAACATGGAAGCGATCTTCGCGACGTTGCGCAATGGAGCTGGCGACAGGCCCGGTCCCGCCGAGACCACGCCCGGCAAGTGACGCTTCCCTTCATAGAAGTTGTCTGCCGCCTTCATGCGGCATAAAAAAAGCCCGGCGCGGATCGACCGGCCGGGCAAGCGGCAGGGTTATTGGCTATCACCCTGCGGGGAAAAACGTAAAGGTCAGCGGTTCGCAGGCCTTGCGAAGCGTGTGCGGGACCGCTCCCGGGCAGCACGCGACAGAAGCAGCGACGGATCGTCGAGAACGCCGGAGCGGTCGAGCGCGATCACCACATCATGCCGTGAGAGGCCGATATCGTCGAGCTGGCGATCGTCGAGCTCATGGAGGTAATTGGACGCCAGACGATTGCGAAAGGCACGCCATACGGATTTCGTTCGCAGCATCGCGAAGGCAAGGCGGCCCTCCGTGCCGCGCTGTTCGCGAGCGAGGTCGCGTTCGGTTCCGCAGTCGGTCGTGCTCATCGGCTTATCCTTTCATCAGGCACGAGTTCGGCCGTCCCTGCCGTGGAGGTACGACGGTAGGGCTGCCTCGGGGAAGCGCCCAGGGAGGAGGCGCCGGATCGATCTTGATTTGCAATCCTGTTATTGCGGAAAACCTATTGATCAGTCCAACGAATGTTTCTAATGATTAACATCAAACGCTCTGATGGATGATCCCCATGTCTGCTCCGCTCGATATCGACCAGCTGCATACTTTCATCGCCATCGTGGACGCCGGCAGCTTCACCAAGGCGGCCGACCGGGTGTTCAAGACCCAGTCGGCCGTTTCGATGCAGATGCGCCGGCTCGAGGAGCGCATCGGCAAACAGCTTTTCGCCAAGGACGGCCGCGGCAACAGGCTGACCGCCGAGGGCGAGAAGCTCCTGAACTACGCGCGGCGCATCATCCGGCTGAACAACGAGGCGATCGCCGCCTTCGACGACAACCGGCTGGAGGGCACGATCCGCATCGGCACGCCGGACGACTATGCCGATCGCTACATGCCCGAAATCATCGGCCGTTTCGCCAAGACGCACCCGAATGTCGAGCTCTATATCGTCTGCGAACCCTCGGTCAGCCTTGCCGAGAAGATGGCGCGCGGCGAACTGGACATCGCACTCGTGACGCACAATCCCCGCCAGCGGATTTCGGACGTCGTTCGTACCGAGCCGCTCTGTTGGGTGGGGTCGGCCAACCATCCGCTGAAGGACGACGCGCCGGTGCCGCTCGCGGTCGGGCGCCGCGACTGCATCTGGCGCCAGCTTGCGTGCTCGGCGCTCGATGCCGATGGACGCGAATACCAGATCCTGTTCACGAGCTGGTCCTCCACGGTGGTCGCCGCCGCGGTGCTTGCCGGCATGGCGGTTTCCGTGCTGCCGGAATCGGCCCTGCGGCCGGGCATGAAGGTGCTGACGGCCGCCGACGGCTTTCCGCCGCTGCCGCCGGTGCAGATCGGCCTGATGAAACGACCGGGCCTTTCGCCCTCGCTGATGAACGCCATCACCGACCACATCACCGCCTGTCTCGACAATATCTCGCCGGCCGTCATCCCTGACGATCTCGACGGCGAGGTGAAGCCGTTCCAACGCGTCGCCCGCGCCCGGGCGGGGCAGGCCATGGGATGGTAAGAGGCTCGACAGGTCCATAAGGAAACCGGAGCAGCGATGCTCCGGCTTTTTTCCTCATGACCTAGCCGGTCAATCCACCCACCGGCCCGGGCCGTGACTGTCTGCGCGCCCTCTGCCGGCCATCAGGCCAGGTATTTCTTGAAAAAGGCGACCGTGCGGCTCCAGGCAAGATCGGCGGCCGCCTTGTCATAACGGGCGGCTGACGTGTCGTTGTTGAAGGCGTGGTTGGCGCCTTCATAGACGAAGATCTCGAAGGTCTTGCCGTTCTTTTCCAGCGCCTCGCGGAAAGCCGGAACCCCCGCATTGATCCGCTCGTCGAGCCCGCCGTAATGCAGCATCAACGGAGCCTTGATCGCCGGTACATCTTCGGCTTTCGGCTGCGATCCATAGTAGGCGACGCCGGCATTGAGGTTCGGCGACCTGACGGCGAGATTGTTGACCGCCCCTCCGCCCCAGCAGAAGCCAACCGCACCGACCTTGCCGTTCGCGCCGCCAATGCCGGCGAGATAAGCCCTGCTCGCCTCGCCATTGGCCGCGACATCGCCGGCGCCGAGAGAGGAGAACATCTGGCGAGCCTGATCTTCATCGGCCGGCGTGCCGCCCTGGGGCGACAGGAAATCGACGGCCAGCGCGTTGAACCCTTCAAGCGCCATGCGGCGGGCCACATCCCTGATATGACTGTTCAATCCACGGTTCTCATGGATGACGATCACGCCGCCGAGCGGGACGGACGCATTTTTCGGGCGCACGAGATAGGCCTTCATCGTCACGCCGTTGGCGCCTGCATAGGTGACATCCTCGGCGGTCAGCCGCTCGTCGGCGGCGGCGACGATATCCGCCTTGGCGCCATTGGCCGCAAGCATCGGCGCGATCGCCGCGGCCGCGGCGCCGGAACCTGCAAGCTGGGTCAGCCTTTCCATGAAGCGGCGGCGGTCGAGGGTGAGATGCGTGTATTCATCATAGGCGTTGATCATCGCCTGGGTAATCTTCGGGACTTCCTCGTCCATGGCTTTATCCTCCTTCAAAACCTGATCAGGCGGAGAAGTTTATGCCCGGGACCGTATCACCGCAGATGAACAACTCGGTGATCTCCCCCTGATCGGCCTCACTTACGCGTGAAGACGAGTTGATCGCAAAGCGCTATTCCATCGCCAGCCAGACGGCGAGCCAGACCCACATCGCCATCAGCGCAAGAAAACCGACGATGAAGGCCGGGCGGCGATAGCGCAGACGGTTGCTCGTGAGATGCACATAGGAGTGGACGTAGCGGGACAGAACGAAGATCCAGGAGAGCGCCACGGTGCCGATATTGTCGGCGGTCGATACATAAAGCGCCAGGCAGGCCGCGTAGAACAGAACCGGCAATTCGAACTGGTTCCTGAGATTGTTGTGGACCAGCAGGCTTTCCGGCGGCTCCTGCCGGTTTTCCCGGAAATGGCCGGGCTCGGCGCTGCCTGCCCTCACGGCAGCGGCACGCCTTTTCGACAGCAGCCAATAAAGGAAAAAGACGAGCGCGGCATGCGCGATCATCGGCCAGAGCGTCGCATTGGTGGAAAGCATCGGTTCTCCCCTTCGTCGGGGAGAACCAATAGAGCGCACCCGCCCCATATACAACGGCAGAGGCCAACGAGATGACACCCTTGTGCGGCGCCAGCCGTTCCTGTTTCCACCGGTCCGGGTTACTGCGGCGTCAGGGTCTCGGTTCCGGAGCCATCCTGGCCCGATATGGTCCAGGCGCCTTCCAGGCTACCGTCGTCCTTGACCTCGTAGACGACGAGACCGACGGCCTTGCCCATGACATAGGCGGCGGAGAAGGCATTGTCGTAGAGCATGCAGATGCCGCTGGACGTCGCCTTTTTCGAGTTGCCGGTTTTCCACTCGATCACACATGTGGTTTCGCTGGTCAGCGTGATGGTTGCGGTCCCGCCGTATTTGGAACCATCCAGATTGGTTCCCTCCACGTCATAGGTGCCCGCGTTGACGGTCTGCGCCTGTGCAGGCCAACCCACGGCAGCGCCCAGCAGGGCGAATGCCAGAAACTTTTTCATGATGATCCCCCAGATCCGGCCGGCGAGATTGCCGGCCCGGGGATCATAATCCCGAATCACCGAAGTGGTGAGTGAGCGTGCGACGGCCCGTGCATCCGCCGCAAGCCAGGCGCGATATCCGCCGAAGGACCGGGGCAGGACGGCCATGGCCTCCCGCCCGCCCTTCCTCAGACGCCGGCGCCCGGATAGTTCGGGCTTTCGCGGGTGATCGTCACGTCATGGGCATGGCTTTCACGCAGTCCTGCCCCGGAAATCCGCACGAAGGTTGCGCGCTCCTGGAATTCCCTGATCGTGGCCCCGCCGACATAACCCATGGCCGCCTTCAGGCCGCCGCCGAGCTGATGCAGGACACCGGATACCAGCCCCTTGTACGGAACCTGGCCTTCGATGCCTTCGGGCACGAGTTTCAGGGTATCGCGAACCTCGGCCTGGAAATAACGGTCCGCGGAACCGCGCGCCATGGCGCCAACCGAACCCATGCCACGATAGGATTTGAAGGAGCGGCCCTGATAGAGGTAGACTTCACCCGGGCTTTCGTCGGTGCCGGCGAGCAGCGAGCCGACCATCACGGCGGAAGCGCCGGCGGCGATCGCCTTCGCCAAATCGCCCGAGAACTTGATGCCGCCATCGGCGATGATGGGAATATTGCGGTCACGCGCCGCCTCCACCGCCGACATGATCGCGGCAAGCTGCGGCACGCCGACGCCCGCGACGATGCGGGTCGTGCAGATCGAGCCCGGGCCGATGCCGACCTTCACGGCATCCGCGCCGGCGTCGATCAATGCCCTGGTGCCGTCCGCCGTGGCGACATTGCCCGCCATGATGCGGACCGAGTTGGAGAGCTTCTTGACGCGGGTGACGGCATCGAGCACGCGCTGCGAATGACCGTGGGCCGTATCGACGACGAGAAGATCGACGCCCGCATCGATCAGCCGCTCGGCCCGCTCATAACCGTCGTCGCCGACGCTGATCGCGGCCGCCGCACGAAGGCGGCCCTGTGCGTCCTTCGACGCATTCGGATTGAGCTGCGACTTCTCGATGTCCTTGACGGTGATCAGCCCGACGCAGCGGCCTTCGCCGTCGACGACCAGCAGTTTCTCGATGCGGTGCTTGTGCAGCAGGCGCTTAGCTTCCGTCTGCTCGACGCTTTCCTTGACCGTGATGAGGTTCTCGCGGGTCATCAGCTCGTAGATGCGCTGGCTCGGGTCCGAGGCGAAGCGGACATCGCGATTGGTCAGGATGCCGACCAGCCGGCCCGGCGTGTGGCCGCCGGCACCGCCGTTCTCGACGACCGGGATGCCGGAAATGCCATGCGCCTTCATGAGCGACAGCGCCTCGGCGAGCGTCGCATCCGGGCCGATCGTCACGGGATTGACCACCATGCCGCTCTCGAACTTCTTGACCTGCCGGACTTCCTCGGCCTGCTCGATCGGGGTGAGATTGCGGTGGATGACCCCGATGCCGCCGGCCTGGGCCATGGCGATCGCCAGCCGGCTTTCGGTCACCGTGTCCATGGCCGCCGACAGGATCGGCAGGTTGAGGTCGATATCCTGGGCGATGGTGGTGGAGATGTTCGTCTGCCCCGGCATGACCTCGGAATGGCCGGGCTGCAGCAGCACGTCGTCAAAGGTAAGCGCATCCGCGCCGGTTGCCGTTTCAATGATGCGTGCCATGGCCAATTCCTTCGGTCAGAAAATGCAGACCACGCTCCGGAACGAATCGTCGACCGGCGGTCTCGCAAGAGTTGCTTGGAAGTTGGCGAGGGCTGGTAACACGTTCATGACAGGAAGGGAATAGCAAAAACCCGGCAACCGACATTGCCGGGCTTCCAAAATCGGACCGGATGCAATCAGATGTCGAATTGATAGCTCTTCGGCACGAAACGATAGCCTGTTTCCTGCTTTTCGACGAAGCCTACCGCCGGAAACGGCATATGGTAACCGAGGAAGGCGACCTTGTCCGTCGCCGCCATGTCGAAGACTTTCTTACGCGTCGCCGCTGCCTGGGCCTTGTCCATGTCGAAGCGAACCTCCCAGTCCGGGCGCTGCAGCGAAAGCACATAGTGATTGGCGGTATCGGCGGCAAGCACCAGGCGTCTGCCTTCCGATTCGATATTGAAGATCAGGTGGCCCGGCGTATGCCCCGGCGCCAGCACGGCCGTGATGCCGGAAACGACGTCGCCGCCATCCTTCAGGAAGGTCATCTTCTCCGCATGCGGCTTCACGTTGGCGAGCACGGCCTTGTGGTTGCCTTCGGCGGGCGTGCCTGCACGCGCGGCATCGGTCCAGAAATTGTATTCCGCCTCGCCGGCGACATAACGCGCCTTCGGGAAGGCGGCCTTGCCGTCCTCCATGATGCCGCCGATATGGTCGCCGTGCATGTGAGTGATGACGATGGTCGAGATGTCCTCCGGCATGTAGCCGGCCGCTGCGAGCCCTTCGACCAGCCGGCCGCCGCCCTGGACGCGGGCCGCCTGGCCAAGACCGGTATCGAAGAGGATGACCTCGCTGCCGGTGTCGATCAGCGTCGGAGAGAAACTGTTCACGAACTGGTCCGGCCGCAGGAAATTCTCCGCCAGCAGCGCGTCGACGGTTTCCTGCGGCTGGTTGGTGCCGAAAGTTTCACCCGGCTTGCCGGAAGGACGGGCGCCGTCCTTGATCACCAGAGCCTGAAAGCCGCCGACCTTGAACTTGTGGATATCCGGCGGGCTGACGCGATCGATCCCCAGCGGCTTGCTCTCCTGTGCGAAAGCCCGGCCGCCGATGATCGCGGGGGATGCGATGAAACCAAGGCTGGCCGTGCCCAGAAGCGCACGCCTGCCAATTCCCAAAGACGTCATGATCGAACTCCCTCTTGTCGCATTGCGAGACCCACGGCTGAGTCTGCTGCCGCAGCGAACATAGCCAATGGCCGCGACAGGAAAATCCGGTCTCACGCAGACGTGACCCAAAACGGCGAAAGGTGAGATTCCGCAATTGGCAGACGGGATTAACAGGTTTACAGGGAAGGCCGTTGCGCTGACCGCAGGCCCTTCCTCATGAACCGCATTGTCCCGCTCATTCTTGCCGTTGCCCTCTTCATGGAGCAGATGGACTCGACCGTCATCTCGACGGCGCTTCCGGCAATCGCCGCCGACCTGAATGTCGGCCCCATCACGCTCAAGCTGGCGCTCACCTCCTACATGGTGGCGCTCGCGATGTTCATTCCGGTCAGCGGCTGGATGGCGGACCGCTTCGGCGCAAAGAAGATCTTCCGGCTTGCGATCCTGGTCTTCGTCATCGGCTCGATCTGCTGCGCCTTTTCGTCAAGCCTGTTCCAGTTCGTCCTGTCACGCTTCCTGCAGGGCATGGGCGGCGCCATGATGACGCCGGTCGGCCGCCTCGTGCTTCTGCGCACGACCAAGCGCAGCGAACTCGTCTCGGCCATGGCGCTGCTCACCATTCCGGCGCTGATCGGGCCGCTGACCGGCCCGCCGATCGGCGGCTTCATCACCACCTATTTCACCTGGCACTGGATTTTTCTCATCAATGTGCCGGTGGGCATTCTCGGCATCTACCTTTCCACCATCTTCCTGCCGGAGGTGGAAGCGACCAACCCGCCCTCGATCGACTGGCGGGGTTTCCTCCTCACCTCCATCGCGGCCGCGGGCACGGTCTTCGGACTTTCGGTCATCAGCCTTCCGGCCCTGCCTCCAGCCGTCGGCATCACCGCCACGGCGATGGGGCTTGCCGCCGGCGTCGCCTATTTCGCCCATGCCCGCAACCATCCCTCGCCGATCCTCAACCTGCGGCTTTTCCAGAACGAGGCCTTCCGCGCGGCCAGCACCGGCGGCACGCTGTTCCGCATCTCGACAGGCGCCATTCCGTTCCTGATGCCGCTGATGCTGCAGCTCGGCTTCGGCCTCAACCCCTTTCAATCCGGCCTCATCACCTTTGCCGGCGCGCTGGGGGCTCTGACGGTGAAATTCGTCGCCCGCCGCGTATTCGCGCTCACGGGCTTCAAGGTGACGCTGATCACCTCGGGCATCCTGGGCGCGGCAACGACGGCGGCGAACGGCTTCTTCACGCCGGAGACATCACGTGCCCTCATCATCGCCTTCCTCCTGATGTCCGGGTTCTGCCGCTCCTTCTTCTTCACGGGCTCGAATGCGCTCAGCTATTCCGAGATCAGCGACGAACAGGCGAGCCAGGCGACATCCATAGCCTCCGTGCTGCAGCAGATCAGCCTCGCCCTCGGCGTCGCGTTCGCGGCCTTCATCCTGGAAGCGTCGGCGGCCGTTTCCGGCACGCATCTCCAGCTTGCCGATTTCCACCTGGCCTTCTTCCTGGTCGCGGCCCTGTCGCTCCTGTCGATCCTGCCCCTGCTGAGGCTCGATCCGATGACCGGCGCCGCGGTCTCGGGTCACCGGGCAGGCAAGATGCAGCCGGAAGCCGGCGAATAGGTCAGGCTTCCGCGCCAGCCTCTTCGCCGGAGGGCGCCTCCCCGGCCTTGCGGCCCTTGAAATGCTTGGCGAGCAGGAACATTTCCACCGACTCAGAGCGCGAAGAGGCCGGCTTCACATGGATGACCTGCCTGAAGTTCTGCTTCAGCATGTTGAGCAGATCGCGCTCGGTGCCTCCCTGGAAGGTCTTCGCCAGGAAATGCCCTCCCTCGCCCAGCACCTCCACGGCAAAATGCGCCGCCACTTCGCAAAGATGCATGGTGCGCAGGTGGTCGGTCTTCTGGTGGCCGGTCGTGGGAGCCGCCATGTCGGAGATGACGAGGTTCGGCGTGCCGCCGATCGCCTCCATCAGCAGGCGGGGCGCGTCGGGATCGAGGAAGTCGAGCTGCAGGATCTTCACGCCCGGCAGAGGCGCCATTTCCAGGAAGTCGATCGCCGCGACGCGGATATCCTCATCCGTCGAATTGGTGACCTTGGCGGCGATCTGCGACCAGCTTCCCGGCGCCGCCCCCAGATCGATGATACGGCGTGCGCCCTTCAGGATGTTGTGCTTCTCGTCGATCTCCAGCAGCTTGAAGGCCGCGCGGGCGCGATATCCTTCGAGCTTCGCCCGCTGCACGTAGGGATCGTTGATATGACGCTCGAGCCAGCGGCGCGACGAAGCCTTGAGCTTGCCTTTCTTGACCTTCTGGCCGAGCTTGCGGCCGGTGCGATTGCCGCTCCCGGGGGATTTGGCCGGTGGTTTCGTCATCGCCTCGCTCCCGCTTCGTCATGCCCGCCCGTGCCCGGCCGCCGCTGCCGCACGCGGCGCCAGACGCCGTCGTCGGCCATCATGTCGGTCAGCAGCCCTTCGCGCAGGCCGCGATCCGCCACCCGCATGCGCGGGCTTGGCCAGCGACGGCGGATCGCCTCCAGAATGGCGCAGCCGGCCAGCACGAGGTCGGCCCGGTCGGGGCCGATGCACGGGTTGGCGGCGCGGCCGGCGAAATCCCAGGAAAGCAGCTTCGCCTGCATGGCGCTCACTTCCGCATCCGTCAGCCACAGCCCATCCACCTTGCGGCGGTCGTAGCGCGGCAGGTCGAGATGCACGCCGGCCAGCGTCGTGACGGTGCCCGAGGTGCCGATCAGGTGGAAATCCTCGGCGCCGGGACGGCGGAGGGGGCCGAGCGGCGGGCAATCGAAATTCGCGAGCATGCCCTCGACCTCCGCCACCATGCCTGCAAAAACCTCGGGCGTCACGTCGCGGCCGCCATGGCGTTCCGACAGCGTGACGACACCGACCGGAAGCGAGGTCCAGTGGGTGATATGGTTGGCGAGCCGGCTGGAGCGGCTGTCGCCAATGCGGATGACGGCGATTTCCGACGAGCCGCCGCCGATGTCGAAAAGCACGACGGAGCGCGCCTCGCGGCCGACCAGCGACGAGCAGCCCGATACCGCCAGCCGGGCCTCTGTCTCGCGGTCGATGATCTCCAGTTTCAATCCGGTTTCAGCGGTGACACGATCGAGAAACTCCTCGCCGTTCTCGGCGGCGCGGCAGGCCTCGGTGGCGATCAGGCGCATGCGGCGTATCGGCCGGTTGGAGAGCTTGGCGGCGCAGATGCGCAACGCATCGACCGCACGGTCCATGGCGTCCGGCGACAGGCTGCGGCTCATGCCCAGCCCCTCGCCCAGGCGAACGATGCGCGAAAAGGCGTCGACGACCCGGAACTGGCCCGGCCGGGTCGGCTGGGCGATCAGCAGGCGGCAATTGTTGGTGCCGAGATCGAGCGCGGCATAGAGGTCATTGACGTAGGCGTGCTTCTCCGCCCGCGTATCGGATGCCGAAGCCTCGCCACCGGACCTGTTTCGGGCGTCGCCGGCCGATGCCGATGCGGCGGCGGGGGCCACGGGAGCCTTCGCGACGTTCGGCGGCGTCTTGGCGGGTGCCAGGGGCCGGCCCTGCAGGCCACGGCCGCCCCTGTTCTTCTTGCGACGGTTGCGGGATTTGCCGGCAGACGGCGGCGATTCGCCATTCGGACGAGCCTGAGCCCTGTTGCCCGCGCCTGCCGCGGCATCCACGGCGGGAGCGGGCGGGGAATTGCCTGCGGACCTCGCACGACGACGCTTGCGCTTGCGCGCCGGCTGGCCTGTTTCCTGGGTTTGGGAGCGTCCGGCAGGGACGGCCGAAGCGGCCTGTCCCGAATGAATAACAGGCGCCGCGTCACGACGCTTGCCGCTCCGCTTCGCCTTCCTGCGCCGGGAGGATCGCTCCTCTCCGCGCGCTGCCGCCGACGCCCCGCCTTCAGGCGGCTTTGCGCCGCTATCGGGGTCCATCACTTCTCTGTCCATCTCGCCGCGCAAAGCCCTGAAGGCATGCCGCTGGCGTCTGATTGTTTCGTTGGCGGCAGGATAACAGGCGGGGGCGCTTTCGCCAACGGCTTTTTGCCTGCCGCTTCATGGCCTTCCATCCGCCCTTTGCGGCATCTCCGCAAGCAGGAAGGAGAAAGCCTGTCTGCATGCTCAATTTTTTCGGAATGGGTATTTGCAATCCGCCCGCTTTTGTTTATAAGCGCCGCACACCAGCCGAGCCACCCGCTTCGGCCGTGCGTGCTGGGGAATAGTTCAACGGTAGAACGACGGACTCTGACTCCGTTAATCTTGGTTCGAATCCAGGTTCCCCAGCCAATTGCCTTGTTATAATTCAACAACTTAGCCTCATGTCGCCAGTGCTGGGAATACCCCCACGCTGCACCCCCACAAGGGCGCTTTCGGCGATGTCAGACTTCCTCCGGCGCGAAGCCGATTCCTTCTTCTTCCGGCGGCGCGTGCCCGCTCCTCTTCAAGCTCGCCTTGGCCAGACCGAGATATACCGGTCCTTAAAGACCTCCGTGCGACGAACAGCCAGAGCGCGAGCAGCGCTCCTTTTCGTAGGCACAGAAAGGCTGTTCCGGATGCTGGAAGAAGAGGACGATGAATTTCCATTGACGGACGACGACATCCGGGTGGCCGTACGCAGGTGGCTCGACACGAGCGCCTGGAAGCAGCGCCTCAAGATCGTGGATGAGATGTCGCCGGGCGGGCTTAGGGGGAACACTAGGGATAGTCCTATGACGAAGCATCCGATCGAAGTCATCACATCTGTGGAGCGCCGCCGTCGTTGGTCTCGCGAAGAGAAAGAGGGGCTTGTCGCTGCCTGCCTTGAGCCTGATGCGGTGATCTCCGAGATTGCCCGCGCAGCTGGTATCCATGTCAGCCAGTTGTTCCGTTGGAGCAAGGAGCTGTGCCGGATCGAGGAGCCAAGGTCTGACACAGCGACTTTGGTGCCGGTGATTGTATCCGAGACCGCTCCGGCAGCTTCGCCCGTTGAACGGGGGCCGTTGGCGACATCCCTTCCTCGTCGGAAGCGTAGCGATGTAACGATCGAACTTGGACGGGGCCGTCGTGTCCGCGTGGATAGCGACATCGATACCGATGCGCTCGGCCGCATCCTCGACTGCGTATTGGGTCTGCGATGATCCCGGTTCCTGTTGGCGTGAAGGTTTGGTTGGCAACGGGCCATACCGACATGCGAAAGGGCTTCCCCGGTTTGTCGTTGATGGTGCAGGAGGCGCTGAAGCGCGACCCGATGTGCGGGCACCTGTTCGTATTCCGCGGCCGAGGCGGTGGCCTGATCAAGGTGATCTGGCATGACGGCCAGGGAGCTTGCCTGTTCACGAAGAAGCTGGAGCGTGGACGCTTCATCTGGCCATCAGCGGCCGATGGCACAGTGGTGATCACGCCTGCGCAGCTCGGCTATCTTTTGGAGGGTATCGACTGGCGGATGCCGCAAAAGACTTGGCGGCCGACGTCGGCCGGATGAGCAAAAACACTGGAATGACCGGATCGAATGTGATTCCATCCTGTCATGAGCAATGCGACCGAAGAGCTTCCGGACGACCTTGCCAGCGCACTCGCACTGCTGGCCCAGGAACGCGCTCGACGTGTTGCCGCCGAAGCGGAAGCAGCGACCGCCAAGGCAGAAGCCGCCAGCGCAAGGGCACTCGTATCGCATTCCGAGGCGCTGGTCGCGCGGTTGAAGCTGGAGATCGACAAGGTTCGTCGTGAACTCTACGGCAGCCGGTCCGAGCGTAAGGCTCGGCTCCTGGAACAGATGGAACTGCAACTTGAGGAACTCGAGGCAGACGCCGGTGAAGATGAACTGGCCGAGGAGACCGCAGCCAAGGCCTCAGCCGTCAAAGCCTTCGAGCGCAAGCGTCCGTCACGCAAACCCTTCCCAGAACACCTGCCGCGCGAGCGCGTCGTCATCGCTGCTCCCGCGAATTGCGCCTGCTGCGGATCGACCAAACTGTCGAAGCTTGGCGAGGATATCACCGAGACCCTGGAGGTCGTCCCGCGACAATGGAAGGTCATCCAGACGGTGCGGGAGAAGTTTACCTGCCGCGACTGTGAGAAGATCACGCAGCCGCCGGCACCATTCCACGTAACGCCCCGCGGTTTTGCAGGACCGAACCTGCTGGCGATGATCCTGTTCGAGAAGTTCGCCCAGCACCAGCCGCTCAACCGCCAGAGCGAACGTTATGCCCGTGAAGGCGTCGACCTCAGTCAGCTTATCGACGCTGGCCGGTCAGGTTGGAGCATGTGCCGCGGCGTTGAAGCCCATTCACTCCCTGATCGAGGCGCATGTCCTTGCTGCCGAACGTCTGCACGGCGACGACACAACCGTGCCGATCCTGGCCAAGGGAAAGACCGATACGGGTCGCATCTGGACTTATGTCCGGGATTATGTAGATCTCTACATAACCGGGATGACCGAACCTTCGGGGGTAGCGGCCCACCGATGGTAGCCTATCGCTTCGAGGACAGTCGAGCGACCGAGTGCGTCGCACGGCACTTGAGCGGCTATCGTGGCATTCTGCAAGTCGACGGATATGGTGCTTACAGCAAACTCGTCCGCAAAGACGGGGGCAACGACGGTGTCGTTTTGGCTGGCTGCTGGTTCCATAGCCGCCGGAAGTTCTACGAGTTGCATGCCGCAAACAGCTCGAAGGTCGCTACAGACACTGTCGAGCGGATGGCAAAGCTGTGGGAGATCGAGGAGCGTGTGCGCGGTCAAAGCCCTGAAACTCGTGTCGCTGCACGTCAAGAGACCTCCGCAGCGATCGTCCGTGACCTCTTCACTCTCTGGCAAGCGACCCTCCTGCGGGTCTCCGGAAAGTCGAAACTTGCGGAGGCGCTTCGATATGCCATCTCGCGTCGCGACATCTTCGAGCGTTTCCTGACCGACGGTCGGATCGAGCTCGACTCCAACATCGTTGAACGAGCGATCAGACCCCAAGCAATTACGAGAAAAAATAGCCTATTCGCCGGAAGCGACGGCGGCGGCAAGACCTGGGCCACCATCGCGACGCTGCTTCAAACGGCTAAAATGAACAACGTCGATCCGCAAGCGTGGCTTACCCAGACGCTTGAGCGCCTTGCGAAGGCATGGCCAAGCACCGAAATCGACGTAACCGCCCGATTGTGGCCGCCTGTCGGAGATCGGCATGCTTGTTTATGACCCGTCTATAACGACGTCGTTAGCGACGTGTTTTAGGCGAGGCCTGCGATGCGCGTGGAAATCCTCGGCGATGAA